>DCDC01000100.1 GCA_002316225.1 Firmicutes bacterium UBA1065
ACGCTCAGGATGACACAAAGAAAATATTCGCTCACGGTTTATAAATGAATGAAAAACCGTCCAAAAATGCAAAAAAGCATATTGACAAACAAAAATTACTATTGTAAAATAAATTGCTGTTGTAATAAAGCTTTTGCTTGGGCAGAAGCTTTTTTTAGTGAAAACTCAATCAATAAACTGTTCTTTTCAATATTAAAAAATATTGACAGTTTATTTGATTTGTGTTATCTTGAGTAAGATAATGGGTTCTTATGCGTATAAGATTCTTGGAGGTGTAAAATGAGAGTAGCAGTAAAGCTGGCTTGTAGTGAATGCAAACAAAGAAATTACGATACAGAAAAAAACAAGAAAGAAAATCCTGAAAGAATTGAATTGAAAAAGTATTGCAAGTTCTGTAAGAAACACACTCTTCACAAGGAAACAAAATAATGAGGTGGGGTAATGTCAAATAGAGATAGTGAAAAACCAAAATTCACAAGCAAGGTAAAAAACTATTTTAAAGGTGTAAGGTCCGAGCTGAAAAAAGTAAACTGGCCTACAAGAAAAGAATTAACAAATTATACTATAGTAGTATTCTTTACAACATTAGTATTAACAGTTGTAATTTGGGGATTGGATTTTATATTCAGAGGTTTGCTTACAGTTATTGTATAAAAGGAGTAAGGTATGAAGCAAGAGTCACAAGGGCCAAGATGGTATGTGGTTCATACATATTCGGGACATGAAAACAAGGTGAAGGCAAATATCGAAAAGCTTGTGGAAAGCAGGGAAATGCAGGATACGATATTTGAAGTCAGGGTGCCGGTAGAGGAAGTAACCGAAGTAAAAAACGGCAAGAAAAAGATAAAAGAAAGAAAGATGTTCCCGAGTTATGTTATCGTTAAGATGATAATGACCGATGAGTCTTGGTATCTTGTAAGGAACACAAGGGGTGTAACTGGCTTCGTAGGGCCCGGCTCAAAACCTGTTCCCCTTACCGACGAAGAGGTAAAGGCTTTGGGTGTAGTGGAAAGACTTCCGGCTATTGAGCTTGAAGCAGGGGATACAATCAAGGTTAAGGAAGGTCCCTTTGAAGATTTCATCGGCACTGTTGAAAGTGTCAGCCAGGAAAAAAGAAAAGTTAAAGCTTTTGTATCAATGTTCGGAAGAGAAACTCTTATCGAGCTTGATTATGACCAGATTGAAAAAGTATAATTACTTTTCAATATAACATCGTTATGCGATGAAGGAGGTGCAAGTATGGCAAAAAAGGTAACAGCTGTAGTAAAACTGCAAATACCGGCAGGTAAAGCTACTCCGGCTCCACCGGTTGGTACGGCATTGGGACCCCATGGTGTGAATATTATGGGATTTTGCAAGGAATTCAATGCAAGAACAGCCGACCAGGCAGGAATGATAATACCGGTTGTATTGACCGTATATCAGGATAGATCTTTTACATTTATCACAAAGACTCCACCGGTTGCAGTTCTTATAAAAAAAGCAGTTGGTATTGAAAGCGGTTCACCGGAACCGAACAAAAAGAAAGTTGCTACATTATCAAAGGCAAAATGCGAAGAAATCGCAAGGTTAAAAATGCCGGATTTAAATGCAAATACTATCGAAGCAGCCATGAGACTGGTAGCAGGTACTGCCAGAAGTATGGGAGTAGAAGTAGAGAAATAGTAACATAGTAACATGGCAAGTGGGAGGCCGATAGAAGGCTGCTTGACCACAAGGAGGGAAAATAATATGCCAAAAAGAGGAAAGAAATATCAAGACAGTGTAAAATCATACGACAAGACAAAATTATACGACATGCAGGAAGCTGTGGAAGTAATGCTTTCAACAGCAAAGGCTAAATTCGATGAAACGGTTGAAGTTCATCTGAAATTAGGAGTAGACTCAAGACATGCGGACCAACAGGTAAGAGGTGCCGTAGTTTTACCACACGGAACAGGAAAAACCGTTCGTGTATTAGTATTCGCCAAGGGCGATAAGGCTAAGGAAGCCCAGGAAGCCGGAGCAGATTTCGTAGGCGAAGCTGAATTGGCCGACAAGATTCAAAAGGAAAACTGGTTTGATTTCGATGTTGTTATTGCAACACCGGACATGATGGGTGTTGTAGGAAAATTAGGTAGGATTTTAGGACCCAAGGGCTTAATGCCAAACCCGAAATCAGGAACGGTTACCTTTGATGTAGCTAAGGCTATTCAGGAGATTAAAGCAGGTAAGGTTGAATACAGGCTTGATAAAACAAACATTATTCACGTTCCTGTAGGAAAGGTATCGTTTGGTGCAGAAAAAATAATCGATAACTTAAAGGTTATACTTGAAGCAGTTATTAAAGCTAAACCGGCAGCAGCCAAGGGAAAATACCTTAAGAGCGTAACCATTGCAAGCACAATGGGTCCGGGAGTCAAGCTGAATACTACCAAGTTAATGGATTAATCTGCATCAGTGGTTAGATTAGGCAAAATTGAATACAATACCGCAGACAGCCGGTACCTGAAGGGGTTTAAATATCCGGCCGAGGTAAGATAATAGATTCTATCTCTTCGTCTGCGGAGAGATTTTTTGTTTGAAGGAGGTGCAACAATTGAATCAGTCAGTTTTAGAAAAGAAAAAACAAGTAGTTAGCGAAATTGCCGAGAAACTAAGGAATGCCAAATCGGTTGTTTTGGTTGAATACAAGGGCTTAACGGTTGAAAAGGCTACTGAATTGAGAAACAAATGCAGGGAAGCCGGAGTTGAATATAAAGTTTATAAGAACACTTTAATGCGTTTTGCTTTTGAAGAATTGGGCTACAATGAAATGTCAGCCAACCTGGAAGGACCTAATGCCATTGCTTTTTCATATGATGATGAAGTTTCGGCTGCAAGAGTTACCAATGCTTTTGCTGAAGACAGCAATGAAACCTTGGTGTTGAAAGCAGGAATTGCCGAAGGTAAGATTTTAAATGCAAAAGAAGTTAAGGCCCTGGCAAAGGTACCGCCAAGAGAAGTTCTGCTTGGACAGTTGGCAGGTGTATTGCTTGGAAATATCAGAAATCTTGCTTATATGCTTGACCAGATAAGCAAAAAGGGAGAAGGAGAAGTAGCATAAATCTCTCTATCCTGTCATTCTGAGGGCTACAGCCTGAAAAATCCATGGGATCCTTCACTGGCGTTCAGGATGACATAAAAAATTAAAGGAAAAATTAATCTACAATTATATAGGAGGAAATAAAATGGCAAGTGAAAAAATCACAAACTTCATAGAAGAAATAAAGAAATTAACAGTATTGGAATTAAATGAATTAGTAAAAGCAATAGAAGAAGAATTCGGAGTATCAGCAGCAGCTCCCGTAGCAGTTGCAGGCGGAGCTACAGCCGCAGCAGCTCCGGTTGAAGAAGAAAAGACTGAATTCGATGTAGTTCTTACATCAGCAGGAGCAGGAAAGATTAAAGTTATCAAGGTAGTAAGAGAATTAACAGGCCTTGGCTTGAAAGAAGCAAAGGATGCGGTTGATGGAGTTCCTTCCGTAATTAAGGCAGGCGTACCTAAGGAAGAAGCAGAAAAAGCTAAGGAAGCTTTGGAAGCTGAAGGCGCAACTGTTGAAATTAAATAGTTAAACCAGAAAAAAAGGACATACCTCGACACGACAGGATTACCTTTGTCAAAAGGAGGCATGTCCTTTTTTATCTTATTTGTAATAATTTACAGGAAATTGGTAAAAAATACTAAGCAGTGATGAAAAAAGATGTTGACAGAAAATTTTATTGGTGATAATATTATGTATTGCCATTAATGTGTAAGGTTGGCATAGAATTTGTAAGTCAAAAATATTACTAAGGGGTGAAAAGATGCCGCATCCTGTGAAAATAGGTAATAGGGTAAGGATGTCTTACTCGAAAATTAATGAAGTTTTAGAATTGCCGGACTTAATCGAGGTTCAGAAAAAATCTTACGAATGGTTCCTAAATGAAGGACTGAAAGAGGTTTTTGATGACATATCACCAATAGAGGATTATACCGGCAATTTAATTCTGGAATTTGTTGATCATTCTTTAGACGGCGAGCCCAAGTTCAGCCAGATTGAGTGTAAAGAAAGAGATGCAACATATTCCGTGCCTCTAAAACTTAAAGTGCGATTGATAAATAAGGAAACAGGCGAAATTAAGGAACAAGAAGCATTTATGGGTGAATTCCCTCTCATGACCGAAAAGGGTACATTCATAATAAACGGTGCGGAACGTGTTGTTGTCAGCCAGTTAGTCAGGTCACCCGGTGTTTATTACAACATGACCAGGGATAAGGTTGGTAAGGAATTATATGATGCAACGGTTATTCCCAACAGGGGAGCCTGGTTGGAATTTGAAACGGATTCCAATGATATAGTTTACGTTAGAATAGACAGGACAAGAAAACTTCCCATAACGGTACTTGTGAGAGCCATGGATGTTCCTACCAATGCCGAGTTGATTGAGATGCTGGGAGAAACCGAGCAGCTTTTGAAAACTTTGGAAAAGGACAACACTACCAACTCGGAAGAAGCCTTAATTGAAATTTATAAGAGACTTAGACCGGGAGAACCTCCTACATACGACAGTGCCAAGTCATTAATCAAGTCTTTATTTTTTGATTTTAAAAGGTATGACCTCGCCAAGGTGGGCAGGTACAAATTAAATAAAAAGCTCAGTCTGGAAAACAGAATAATAGGAAAGCGTGCAGCAGAAGATATAATTGATAAGGAAACAGGCGAAGTATTGGTTGCCAAAGGCGATGTATTCGATGAAGAATCTATTTTTAAATTGGAAGCAGCAGGCATTTTTTCCGTTAATATTTTAAATTCAGATGAAAAAGTAACAAAGATAATAAGCAATAAATTTGTTGACCCAAAGGTATTTGGATTAGATAAATCAGGTATAGATTTAGAAAAATTGGGAGTCAAGGAGAAAGTTTACTATCCGGTAATGAAAAAAATACTGGAAGAAAACAGCTCCAAAGAAGACATTGAAAAAGCCATAATCGAGTCATTGAAGCAGGTTCCGGCCGCTGAAAACAACATATTGGAAAAGGAAGGGGAAGAAAAATATTCCCTGTCTCCAAAGCATATCATAAAGGATGATATGTATGCGGCTGTAAACTATCATTTTGGTTTATTCAGAGGAATAGGCAAGATCGATGACATCGACCACCTCGGCAACAGAAGGCTGCGCTCCGTAGGGGAGCTCCTTCAAAACCAGGTAAGGGTAGGCCTGTCAAGAATGGAAAGAGTAGTCAGGGAAAGAATGACTATCCAGGATGTGGATGTTGTAACTCCCCAGGTTTTAATAAACATCAGGCCCGTGTCAGCGGCCATCAAGGAGTTTTTCGGCTCCAGCCAGTTGTCCCAGTTTATGGACCAGACCAATCCATTGGCTGAGCTGACTCACAAAAGAAGAATGTCGGCTCTTGGTCCCGGAGGATTGTCAAGAGACAGGGCAAGCTTTGAAGTAAGAGACGTTCACCATTCTCACTACGGCAGAATGTGTCCCATAGAAACCCCCGAAGGTCCCAATATAGGACTTATCACATCTTTAGCTACCTATGCAAGGATTAATGATTACGGGTTCTTAGAGTCTCCCTACCGAAGAGTTGATAAGAAAACAGGCAAAGTTACCGATATAATAGATTATCTCACTGCAGATGTTGAAGATACAAAAATAATAGCACAAGCCAACGAACCTCTAAACCCGGATGGTACTTTTGTACACAGCCGTGTAGTTGTTAGGGGTATCGACGGTATTAATGAAATTGTTCCGAGAGAAATGGTTGATTACATGGAAGTATCTCCAAAACAGGTAATCTCCATCGGTACGGGCATGATTCCATTTTTGGAAAACGACGATGCTAACCGTGCCCTGATGGGGGCCAACATGCAGAGGCAGGCAGTGCCCTTGTTGGTAACCGAAACGCCTATCATCGGAACAGGTTTGGAGCATAAGGCAGCAAGAGATTCCGGTGCCGTAGTCATAGCTGAGCATGACGGGAAGGTTGTTTCGGTAACCGCCTCGGAAATCATGATAAGAAGAAACGACAACGGCATGATTGACAAGTATTCCCTTTTGAAGTTCAAGCGTTCGAACAGCGGTACTTGTATAAATCAAAAGCCGATAGTATATAAGGGGGATGAAGTAAAAAGAGGTCAGATTATAGCTGACGGACCTTCAACCCATGACGGGGATATGGCTATAGGAAAGAACCTTCTTATAGGATTCATGACCTGGGAAGGATATAACTACGAAGATGCCATGCTCCTGAATGAAAGACTTGTTAAAGAAGATGTCTTAACTTCCATTCATATTGAGGAATATGAATCGGAAGCAAGGGATACAAAACTTGGTCCCGAAGAAATAACCAGGGACATTCCAAATGTGGGAGATGATTCCCTCAAGGATTTGGATGAAAGAGGAATAATAAGAATAGGTGCCGAGGTTAAATCAGGCGATATCCTCGTAGGCAAGGTTACTCCAAAGGGTGAAACTGAACTTACGGCCGAAGAAAGACTTTTAAGAGCAATATTCGGTGAAAAGGCAAGAGAGGTAAGGGATACCTCCTTGAAGGTACCTCACGGAGAAAGCGGAATTGTTGTTGACGTAAAAGTCTTTACAAGGGAAAACGGCGATGAACTGAGCCCCGGAGTAAGCAAGCTCGTAAGAGTGTATGTGGCAACAAAACGTAAAATAAACGTAGGCGACAAGATGTGCGGGCGTCACGGAAACAAAGGTGTTATTTCAATGATTCTTCCCGAAGAAGACATGCCCTTCCTGCCGGACGGAACTCCTCTTGATGTAGTATTGAACCCCTTGGGTGTTCCTTCCCGTATGAACATCGGTCAGGTTTTGGAAGTTCACCTGGGATTAGCTGCAAAGAAATTAGGATGGGAAGTAGCTACACCGGTATTTGACGGTGCCGTTGAGGATGATATTTGGGATGCCCTTGAATTGGCAGGTTACCCCAGAAGCGGCAAGATAGATTTAAGGGACGGACGTTCCGGCGAATACTTCCAGGGTCCGGTAACCGTAGGATACATGTATATGCTTAAGCTTCACCACCTTGTTGACGATAAGATACATGCTCGTTCAACAGGACCTTATTCCCTGGTTACCCAGCAGCCTTTGGGAGGTAAAGCCCAGTTTGGCGGCCAAAGATTCGGAGAAATGGAAGTATGGGCTTTGGAGGCTTACGGTGCTGCTCACACCTTGCAGGAATTGTTGACGGTGAAATCCGACGATGTTAACGGCAGGGTTAAGACATATGAAGCAATCGTGAAGGGTGAAAACATACCTGAACCGGGAATCCCTGAATCTTTCAAGGTTCTTGTAAAAGAATTACAGAGCTTGGCTTTGGATATTAAAATAATCACCAGCGATAATGAAGTTGATATAATCGAAACAATCGACAGTGATGATGATATGGATATTGATACCGAAGGTATCAGCGATGTGGCTTTCGTTGAAGACGACATGGAAGGTATGCTTTTGGATAACGATGAAACGGAAGAAGCAGACGATTTGGATGATTTGGAAGGCTTAGAAGATTTGGATGATTTGGAATCCTTGGATGATATAGGTCTTGATGACGATTATGACGAGGATGAAGATTTCTAGGCATAAAAGTATACCCCAAAAATTACAAGAACCAATTGAAAACTATATAAAAAGAAGGGAGCGAACTCCTTGATAGATTACAATAATTTTGAATCAATAAGAATAGGTCTGGCTTCTCCGGATAAAATCAGGCAGTGGTCAAGAGGAGAAGTAAAAAAACCCGAAACTATAAATTATAGAACATTAAAACCTGAAAAAGACGGACTTTTCTGCGAAAAAATATTCGGTCCCACAAAGGACTGGGAATGTCATTGCGGAAAATACAAAAGAGTAAGATACAAGGGCGTAGTTTGTGACAGGTGCGGAGTTGAGGTCACAAAAGCAAAAGTAAGAAGGGAAAGAATGGGACACATTGAGCTTGCTGCCCCTGTTTCCCACATATGGTATTTTAAGGGGATACCGTCAAGGATGGGTCTCATTCTTGACATGTCTCCAAGAGCCCTTGAAAAGGTACTTTATTTTGCTCAATATGTAGTTACCGATGCAGGAGACACCTCCTTGTCCGAAAAGCAACTCCTGACCGAAATGGAATACAGGGAATACAAGGAGCATTACAAGAATGCTTTTAAGGCTGAAATGGGAGCTGAAGCAATAAAGAAACTCCTGCAGAAAATTGACCTTGACAAGGAAGCTGCAGAATTAAAAGCCCAGCTGAGAGACAGCAAGGGACAAAAGAAAATACGCATAATCAGAAGACTTGAAGTTATAGAAGCCTTCAGAATTTCAGGCAACAGGCCGGAATGGATGATTTTGGATGTAATACCTGTTATTCCTCCGGAACTCAGGCCAATGGTACAATTGGACGGAGGCCGTTTTGCCACTTCAGACTTAAATGACTTGTACCGAAGAGTAATAAACAGGAACAATCGTTTAAAGAGACTCCTTGATTTGGGAGCTCCCGAGATAATAGTAAGAAATGAAAAAAGGATGCTCCAGGAAGCCGTTGATGCCTTAATAGACAACGGAAGGAGAGGAAGACCCGTAACAGGTCCGGGAAACAGGCCTTTAAAATCCTTGTCGGATATGCTCAAGGGAAAACAGGGCCGTTTCAGACAAAATCTTTTAGGTAAGCGTGTCGACTATTCGGGACGTTCCGTTATAGTTGTAGGACCTGAGCTTAAGTTTAACCAGTGCGGCCTTCCCAAGAAAACGGCCCTTGAATTATTCAAGCCTTTCGTTATGAAGAAGCTGGTTGAAACGGGTGTTGCCCACAACATAAAGAGTGCCAAGAAGAAGGTTGAAAAGGTAGATACGGCAGTATGGGATGTGCTGGATGAAATAATCAAGGATCACACCGTATTGCTGAACCGTGCTCCGACTCTTCACAGACTCGGAATCCAGTCTTTCGAGCCGGTTCTTGTGGAAGGAAAGGCTATCAAGCTTCATCCCCTGGTATGTACGGCATACAACGCAGACTTTGACGGAGACCAGATGGCCGTTCACGTTCCTTTGTCAGTGGAGGCCCAGGCAGAATCAAGGTTCTTGATGATGTCTGTAAACAACATACTTGCTCCCAAGGATGGAAGACCAATTACCACTCCTACCCAGGACATGGTTTTGGGTTCCTATTACATGACTTTGGAAATTGAAGGTTCCAAAGGGGAAGGTATGATCTTCAAGGATTACGAAGAATTGATAATGGCCTACTTCAACAAGTATGTGGATTTGCACGCAAGAGTCAAGGTAAGAAAGACTGTTGACGGTGAATCAAGGTTGGTTGAATCCACTGTCGGAAGGTTTATATTCAATGAAGATATTCCTCAGGATTTGGGATTTGTAGACAGGGAAAAAGACAAATTCTCCCTTGAAGTTGATTATACGGTTAAAAAGAAATCATTGGAAGAAATAATCTACCGCTGCTTCAGGAAACACGGCAACGAAAAAACAGCGGAAGTTTTGGACGGAATCAAGGAAAAGGGCTTCAGATATTCCACTTTAGGGGCCATAACAATTTCAGTAAGTGACATTACGGTTCCGGAAGAGAAGAAAACCCTCATCGAGCAAGCCGAAAAGAAGGTTCTGGAATACGAAAAGAAGTACAGAAGAGGCTTGATGACGGACGAAGAAAGATATGAGAATGTTATAAAAATCTGGAGCCAGACAACGGAAGATGTAACAAATGCATTGATGAACAGCCTGGATCCTTTGAACCCCATATATATCATGTCCGTATCCGGAGCCCGTGGAGGCCGTAACCAGATTAAGCAGCTTGCGGGTATGCGTGGTCTTATGGCCAGCGCCATAGGAAAGACGGTTGAAGTTCCCGTTAAGTCAAACTTCCGTGAAGGTCTTTCGGTTTTGGAATTCTTCCTGTCAGCTACCGGAGCCCGAAAGGGTCTGACTGACACAGCCCTTAGAACGGCTGACTCGGGATATTTGACAAGAAGATTGGTTGACGTAAGCCAGGATATCATAGTCAGGGAAGAAGATTGCGGAACTAACGACGGCATTGAAGTTGAAGAATTTGCAGACGGTAAAGAAGTAATTGAAAAATTAAGCGAAAGATGTGCCGACAGGTTTGCAGCCGCTGACGTGGTACATCCCGAAACAGGTGAAGTATTTGTTAAAACCGGTGATTTCATTTCTGAAGAGATGGCTATGAAAATCGAAAAATCCGGAATCAAGAAGGTAAAGGTAAGAAGTGTTCTTACTTGCAAGACGGTTCACGGGGTATGTGCAAAATGCTATGGTACTAACCTTGCAACAGGGAAGCCGGTTAATGTGGGAGCTGCAGTGGGTATAATCGCTGCCCAGTCAATCGGTGAGCCGGGTACCCAGTTAACAATGCGTACCTTCCATACGGGTGGTATTGCGGCAGCTACAGACATTACTCAAGGTCTGCCCCGTATCGAAGAATTGTTTGAAGCAAGGAAGCCTAAAGGCCAGGCTATAATTTCAGAAATTTCCGGAAAGGTTACATTGACGGAAAAAGCCCACAAGCGAGAAATCACCATTACAAATTATGATGAAAAGGAAAGCAAGACTTACTTAATCCCATACGGGTCTAAAATACTGGTATCGGATGGAGATTACATTGAAGCCGGAGACAAGATTACCGACGGTTCCATAAATCCTCATGACATTTTGAACATTAAAGGTATGAAGGCACTGGAGTCATACATTTTAATGGAGGTTCAGAGGGTTTACAGGATGCAGGGTGTTGATATCAGCGACAAGCACGTAGAAGTCATCATCAGGCAGATGATTAACAAGGTAAGAGTCGAAGAATCCGGAGACACCTCCCTGCTGCCCGGCAGCCTGGTATCAAATCATGAGTTCGAACGTCAAAACGAAGAAGCCATAAGGGAAGGTAAAGAGCCTGCAAAAGGAGAGGTTGCCCTTTTGGGTATCACTAAATCATCCCTTGCAACGGATTCCTTCCTGGCATCGGCTTCATTCCAGGAAACCACAAGGGTTCTGACGGATGCGGCCACAAAAGGAAAAGTTGACAATCTAATAGGGCTCAAAGAAAATGTCATCATAGGCAAACTGATACCGGCAGGCACAGGTATGAAGAGGTACAGAAACATAGGCGTTATGATAAACGATGCCGACAAGCCGGCTGACAATGCCGTGTAAAATTTTGGGGACATTTAAATGTCCCCAAAAATAGTGTTTGACATCAAATAAATAAGATGGTAGAATACTTGAGTCATAATGTATGGGGACACCTTCAATATACGTCCGGTGACATTCTGAAGGATAATTATTGAAGAATGTCCCCGCATTTGGGAGACACATCGTTATTCTTGTGCATAATATTAGTAAATGTTGTGGTGATAGAAATGTTTACTGATAAAAAAATAGTAATTGGAAGGAAGCAGACTTTGAGAGCTTTGTTGAGAGACGAAGCAGAAACCGTTTATTTGGCAAAGGATGCTGATTTGCATGTTACTAAGGATATCGCGGAACTTTGCAAGGAAAAAAATATAGAAATAATCTATTACAATACTATGAAAGAACTTGGAAAGTTTGCGGGCATCGGTGTAAACGCAGCGGCAGCTGCCGTTTTAAAATAAGATTTTAAAGCAAAGGAGGTGCGCGAATGCCGTCAATTAACCAGTTAGTAAGAAAAGGAAGAGAAAAGGTTACTTACAAATCCGCTGCTCCGGCATTGAATGTAAGCTACAACACTCTTAAAAAGAGAATGACTGAAGCAACTTCCCCTCAAAAAAGAGGAGTATGCACATCAGTTAAAACCGTAACTCCCAAGAAACCTAACTCAGCGTTAAGAAAAATCGCCAGGGTAAAATTATCAACAGGCATGGAAGTTACTGCATACATTCCCGGAGAAGGACACAACTTGCAGGAGCACAGTGTTGTTCTTATAAGGGGAGGAAGAGTTAAAGACCTACCGGGGGTTAGATATCATATTATCAGAGGAACCCTTGATACAGCTGGTGTAGCAAAAAGAAAACAGGGAAGATCCAAATACGGAGTAAAAAGAGAAAAGAAAAAATAATTGGATGAAATTCGGCACACGCCATAATATATATATTATGAAATGTGCACGACGACATCTTATTGTCGAGTACCTGTGAATTAAAACTATTATTAAGGAGGGAAGCAAAGTGCCAAGAAAAGGTCACGTACCTAAGAGGGATGTAGCGGAAGATCCTATTTATAAGGATAAGGTCGTTACTAAATTAATAAATCAACTCATGTATGATGGCAAAAAGGGAGTTGCCCAAAAAATTGCTTATGGTGCTTTTGACATCATAAAGGAAAAAACAGGCGAAGATCCCTTAGAAGTGTTTTATAAAGCACTTAACAACATCATGCCTGTGTTGGAAGTTAAAGCAAGAAGAGTCGGTGGTGCCACTTATCAGGTACCTATAGAAGTAAGACCTGAAAGAAGGCAGACCTTAGGTTTGAGATGGCTGGTGACTTATTCACGCAAAAGAGGAGAAAAAACTATGCGTGAAAGGCTTGCAAAAGAAATAATGGATGCAGCCAACAACGTTGGAGCCAGCGTTAAGAAAAGAGAAGATACACATAAAATGGCAGAAGCTAACAAAGCCTTTGCGCATTTTAGATGGTAGTATTGACAGTATGAGAAAAGCAGCGTGAAGGAGGGAAAAAATGAGAGAATATTCTTTAGAGAATACCAGGAATATCGGAATAATGGCGCATATTGATGCAGGAAAAACCACATGCACCGAAAGAATCCTGTTCTATACCGGAAAAATTCATAAAGTGGGAGAGACTCATGAAGGTGCAGCGCAGATGGACTGGATGGAGCAAGAGCAGGAAAGAGGAATAACAATAACTTCAGCTGCGACTACTTGTATATGGAAAAATGTAAGAATTAACATTATTGATACACCCGGGCACGTAGACTTCACGGTTGAAGTTGAAAGGTCCTTGAGAGTACTGGATGGTGCTGTAGCAATATTTGATGCTAAAATGGGGGTTGAGCCCCAATCGGAAACTGTGTGGAGACAGGCAGACAAGTATCATGTGCCGAGAATTTGTTTTGTAAACAAAATGGATAAGATGGGAGCAGATTTCTTCTTCTCCGTAGGCACCATGAAAGAAAGACTGAAAGCAAATGCCGTTCCCATTCAGCTTCCCATAGGATCTGAGGACAGTTTCAGGGCCATCATTGATTTAGTTACCATGAAGGTAACAAAATATAATGATGATGAAGGAAAAGACCTGGAAGTTATCGACATACCTGATGAATATATGGCCCAGGCCCAGGAATACAGGGAAAAACTCATTGAAGCCCTGGCGGATTTCGATGAAGAAATAATGGAAAAATATTTAAACGGCGAAGAAATTTCGGTTGAAGAAATTAAAAAAGCCATAAGAAAATCCACAATAAACAATGAAATTGTACCTGTTTTGTGCGGTACGGCTTATAAACACAAGGGTGTCAGACTCTTGCTTGATGCAATCGTCGATTATTTGCCAAATCCCTTAGACATTCCTCAAATGAACGGGTTTGACCCTGATACGGGAGAAGAAATCGTAAGAGAAGCATCAGATGATGCACCACTGTCTGCTTTAGCATTTAAAATAATGTCAGACCCCTTCGTGGGAAAACTTACATTCTTCAGAGTTTATTCAGGAATATTGGAATCAGGCTCATATGTCTTGAATTCTACCAAGAACAAAAAAGAAAGAATAGGCAGAATTCTTCAGATGCATGCCAACAAGAGGGAAGAGATCGATAAATCTTACGCGGGAGACATAGATGCTGCCGTTGGTTTGAAAGTAACAACCACGGGAGATACCTTGTGTGATCCTGACCATCCCATAGTTTTGGAATCCATGGTTTTCCCGGAACCTGTTATTGAAGTGGCAATTGAGCCGAAAACAAAGGCAGGTCAGGAAAAAATGGGCTTGGGACTTCAAAAGTTAGCAGAAGAAGATCCTACTTTTAAAACATATACAAATCCTGATACAGGACAGACGATTATTGCAGGAATGGGCGAGCTGCATTTGGAAATTATAGTCGACAGACTTTTAAGAGAATTCAAGGTTGAAGCAAATGTCGGCAAGCCGCAGGTTTCATACAAAGAAACAATTACCGGAACTGCAGACGTTGATGTTAAGTACGCAAGACAATCAGGCGGTAAGGGGCAGTATGGACATGTTAAGATTATCATGGAGCCCCAGGAACCGGGTCAAGGCTTTACTTTTGTCAATGCAATCACAGGCGGAGTTATTCCGAAAGAATATATACCTGCAGTTGAAGCCGGAATCAGAGGTGCATCTGAAAATGGAGTTTTGGCAGGTTATCCGGTAATAGACTTTAAGGTTACTCTTTATGACGGAAGCTACCATGAAGTAGACTCAAGCGAAATGGCATTTAAGATTGCCGGTTCCATGGCTTTCAAGCAAGCGATGGAAAAAGCATCACCGGTACTTTTGGAGCCATACATGAAGATAGAAATAACTACTCCGGAAGAATACCTGGGAGACGTTATGGGAGATATGAACTCAAGAAGAGGAAGAATAGAAGGCTTCTCCGACAGAAGCGGAATAAAGGTTGTGGATGCATATGCACCCTTATCCGAAATGTTCGGGTACGCAACCACCCTCCGGTCCCTGACCCAGGGAAGAGCTTCTTATTCAATGGAATTCCATCATTACGAAAGAGTGCCTAACAACATAGCTGAAAAAATTATTAAATAAGCCAAAGGGAGGAAATTAAAATGGCAAAAGCAAAATTTGAAAGAACAAAACCCCATGTTAATATAGGAACAATTGGTCACGTTGACCACGGCAAAACTACATTAACAGCAGCAATTACGCTTATTTTGAACAAAAGATACGGTACGGGAGAATTTATAAGCTATGACAACATAGACAAGGCTCCCGAAGAAAGAGAAAGAGGAATCACAATTTCAACTTCTCACGTTGAGTATGAAACCCCAAACAGACACTATGCCCACGTAGACTGCCCGGGCCATGCCGACTACGTTAAGAACATGATTACCGGAGCAGCCCAGATGGACGGAGCAATCCTGGTTGTATCAGCAGCAGACGGACCCATGCCTCAGACAAGAGAGCACATCCTTCTTTCAAGGCAGGTTGGAGTTCCAAGATTGATTGTATTCCTGAACAAGGAAGACCAGGTAGACGATCCTGAATTAATCGAACTGGTTGAAATGGAAGTAAGAGAACTCTTGAGCGAGTATGAATTTGACGGGGACAATACACCCATAATCGTAGGTTCTGCATTAAAAGCCCTTGAAGAACCGGACAGCGAATGGGCCGATAAGGTTCTTAAGCTTATGGAAGCAGTGGATGAATGGATACCGACTCCTCAGAGAGATATCGACAAACCATTCCTGATGCCTGTAGAAGACGTGTTCTCAATCACAGGAAGAGGAACAGTTGCAACAGGAAGAGTTGAAAGAGGAGTATTGAAGGTACAGGATAAGGTAGAAATAGTAGGACTTGCAGATGAGCCCAGAGAAGTTGTATGTACGGGAGTTGAAATGTTCAGGAAGATGCTTGACCAGGCCCAGGCAGGAGACAACATAGGAGCTCTTTTAAGAGGAGTTCAGAGAAACGAGATCGAAAGAGGCCAGGTACTTGCAAAACCGGGAACAATAACACCCCATACGAAATTCAAGGCTGAAGTATACGTATTGACAAAGGAAGAAGGCGGAAGACACACACCGTTCTTCAACGGATACAGACCCCAGTTCTATTTCAGAACAACTGACATAACAGGCCAGATTGACCTTGAAGAAGGCGTTGAAATGTGCATGCCCGGAGACAACGCAAGATTTATAGTTCAGTTGATTCATCCTATCGCTATCGAAGAAGGTTTGAGATTCGCTATCAGAGAAGGCGGAAGGACAGTAGGCTCAGGAGTTGTAACATCAATAATCGAATAATTCTTAATGACCTGTCATTCTGAGGGCTTTAGCCCGAAGAATCCCATGGGATCCTTCGCTTACGCTCAGG
>DCDC01000117.1 GCA_002316225.1 Firmicutes bacterium UBA1065
GCTTGATATTTTTATTATTATTCTGTGTAACTCGGAAGGAGCAGGCTTAAAGGTACGCTTATTATGACAAGGTAAGCACTGCTTTGAAAATTGTCGCCTTTGTGTTTTCATTGATACCTTCTATGTATACAAAATTATCTTTTATGCCTGACATATCGGTGTAAAGCTGTATGACTTCACCGGGCAGGGCTTCATGCAAATAATCAATTTGAATTGACCTGGCATTATATTTCTTATGGAGGTCCATGCTGAAGCAGTCCATGATATAATCGATATACCTGGCATTGTTCAAATGCTCGTTAATGTCTATATCGCTGTAGCCCACGGTTTTTTTATAGCTTAAATCCAATTGACCGACAGGTTTAATCTTATTTAATACGGAGCTAACCGGTCTTTCCCTGTCAACCTTTGGAAAGCTTTCTTCCAATATGCTGCTTCTTCTGAGCTTCCTGGTTTCACAGTCTATGACAACCCATTGGCTGAAGGCTTTAATTATTATATTCCCATCCTTGTCATAGACTAAAAAATTCCTGTTGAAGAGGACCTTGTCAGGTTGTTCCGGCCAGGTTTCAATCGTTATTTCTTCCTTGAAAACGGGATGCCTTATAATTTCTACCACGGCACGATTTAAAACCCATATGATGCCGTATTTGGTCAGCAAGGCATCTCTCCCCACACCGATATTATAGGCATGTTCCGTTGCCATATCTTGCAAATATACAAAGAGGGAGCTAAGTTTTAGCTGGCTCTTAAAATCAATATCATTAACATGAACCGTATATTTTTTTCTATAAATTGATTCCATGATATGCTCCATTTATTTTTGTATAATATCTTTAAATCTTATGAGATCCTTCGCTACGCTCAGGATGACAGGGTGATGGGTACATTGTCATATGAGATCCTTCGCTATGCTCAGGATGACATAATGACGAAGATATTAAAAGGATGACAAGAGGACGGGGTTGTGTCATCAAATGTCCACTGAGAACCGTCCCCTCTGGACTATTCTGAGATAAACTTTTTAGCGTTGTTGATTTGCCTCCTGACCTCGTCATAAGATGTTCCCCCGTAACTCTTCCTGTTTTTTATGCAGTTTTCTATCGAGAACCGGCTTAAATCTTCAAGTTCTACAGGAAAGTCCAGGGCTTCCAGGTCTTTCTTGTTTACATCTTTGAATGTCTTTGAATTAAGTTCGCAATACTTAACCAACTTACCGACGATTTCGTGGGCTTCCCTGAAGGGAATGTCATGCTTAACCAGGTATTCTGCTATGTCCGTTGCTTCAATAAAACCTTTTTGCAAATGGTCCCTTAAAACGTCCTCATTGAATTTAATATTTTCCAGCATCCTTGCAAATACAAATAAACTCCTGTCCAGGGTATGTATGGTGTCAAAGAGGGATTCCTTGTCTTCCTGATAGTCCTTGTTCAAGGTTAAAAATGTTCCCTTTAAAACCGTCAATAAGGTTACCAGGTTACCTATGGTCCTTCCTGCCTTTCCTCTTACCAGTTCGGCTATGTCAGGATTTTTCTTCTGGGGCATGATGCTGCTTCCGGTACAAAAGCTGTCATCAATGGTTATAAAATTAAACTCCTGAGAATTAAAAACAATGATTTCTTCCGCAAAGCCGCTTAAGTGGGTCATGCACAAGGCAGCATTAAACAAGTATTCGGCTATGTTGTCCCTGGAGCCCACTGTATCCAGGGCATTTTCCGTAGGCACCGAAAAGCCTAAGAGGTCCGTTGTTATAAAGCGGTCTATGGGCAGGGTGGTACCTGCCATGGCACATGCACCCAAGGGGTTTTTATCCAGTCGTTTCAACAATTCCCTGAACCTTTCAACATTCCTTCTGAATCCTTGAAAATGGGCCATATAGTAAAATCCTGCGGTTATGGGCTGGGCATGCTGCAAGTGGGTGAAGCCGGGCATTATTACATGAAATTCTTCCTCAGCCTTCTTTACCAGGACCTTTAACAGGTCCATCAGGTGATTGATGGAATTATTGACCGCATCCTTCAAAAAAAGAGTTTCGTCCAGGGCATTTTGATCATTCCTGCTCCTTGCCGTATGAAGGTATTTGCCTGCCTCTCCGATTTCCTTCGTAAGCTCTTTTTCAATAATCATCATAATATCTTCATCAAGTATGTTGAATTCAACTTGATTGTTTTCAAGCTTCTTTTCTACAATGGATAAGCCCCGTAGTATTTCTTGGCACACCTGGTCGCTGATAATCTTTTGTTTTGCAAGCATTTTTACATGGGCCCTGCTGCCCATTATGCTGTGTTTGTACAGTATATTGTCAAAGCTTATCGATTCGTTGTAGTCTGCGGTATAGTTTTCCATGGTTTTTGAAAAACGACCGCCCCATAGATTTTTCATGTTTACATCCTTTCGGTTATAAAGATTTATTATCATGAACTGATTACTTACGGCATATTATATCAAAAATTATTTAAATAATCTAATAATATCTTCTTCCCTCCAAAAAAATCAGGAAACCAAAGGACTTCCTGATTTTTTGTATCAGAATGTTACCAGTAAATTTGTTAGCATTGTTACCAATGGAATTGCAAGAATTGTTCTTTCTAGGAAAACAATGAACAAGTGTCCCACATTTACCGGAACTCTTGATTTTAAAATAATCAGTCCAACTTCAGTCATGTAGATAATCTGCAGTAATGTTGCTGCTCCCATTATAAACCTGGTTCTTTCAATCGGGAAGTTTGCTAACATCAGGGGTGGAATATACATATCGGCAAAACCCACCAAGGCTGTAGGTGCAACTTCCTTAGCTCCTTCAATTCCAAAAATGTTTATATACCATTCGAACGGAACGGATATTATGTTGAAAATTGGGGTAAATTCAACCAAAACCAGTACCAGGGTACCCCAGGCCATAACGATGGGGATCAAGTCCATGAACATGCTGGAATAAACGTGAAGACCCTGCTTTAACAGGTCATTCGAGGATGCCTTTTTAGCCCTCTTCCCGGCTAAGTTCAATGCCCATTTTATTTTTGAAACCCCTTCCGGAATACTTTCATCTATCTGCTTGCCTGATATTTCATCATAGGTATCAGGTATTTTGGAGAGAGGAGGTATCCTAGGCATAATCGCAGCCAATATTATACCTGACAAAGTGCAGATTATATAAAAAATAGTAAACTTGTGATCAACACCGATAAGTTTTGCGATTACATACGTGAAAGGTAAGGAAACAAAAGAAAAGTTCATTGATATTGTCGCTGCTTCCCTGGCACTATAAAAGCCTTTTTCATACTGGCCGACTGTCAAAATTGCAGCTGCATTAGATGTTCCCATCCACGAAGTTATCAAGTCAACAGCAGAACGCCCGGGGACGGTAAAGAGGGGTCGAACTACATTCCTTACCAAAACACCGACAAATTCCATGATTCCAAAGTCTGTAAGCAAGGGCATCAAAAAAGCTATACAGAGTATAACAGATACCAAGGTTGCAGATACGCCGAGCATGGACCCGCCGGTAGCTCCGGATATGATAAATTCAGGTCCTATATTAAAGTAGACCATATATACGATAACTAAACCAATAAACCTGCTTACCAAATACAAAGGTGACGGAGAAAACAGCTTCATCATCAATTCATTTTTCTGTATAAATGCAGGTTTGCAAACCATATTGACTATAGTCATTATTGATGAGAAAGTTATGAACACCAATACTAATAAGTTAGCAAGATCAATGTTTTCAAGCTTTAGAAGCCCTGATACCCAGTCGATGACAATACCGATGGGAATTGTAAATGTAGTTCCGTATGGAATAGGTACTAAAAAAAGGAACCCCCCGATTACAGAAGCAACAATGAATTTTATTATACTGGCCTTTTCCACAGGTTCCAGTTTCACCGTGGTTACATTATTTTCAATATTATTCATTTCTTTTCCCCCTTTATTTGAATTGTTCAATTTTTTCAATCCTGTCAAATGCTTCTTTTAGTGTCTCTACATTAACAGTGCAGGCAATACGAACGTAACCCTCTCCGCATTTTCCGAAGGCATCTCCGGGGAGCACCAGGACATGGGCTTCTCTCAGGATTAAATCTGCCGCCTCCAGGCTTGACAAACCTGTTTTCTTGATATTCATGAAGAGATAAAAGCTTCCTTTTGGAGGATAAATAACAGAAAGTTTGGGTATCCGATTGATTCTCTCGGCGGCATAAAATACTCTATTCCTGTATTCTTCAATCATGGGAGGCTGAATTTCATGGCGGTGCCTTAAGGCATAGATTGCAGCTCTCTGTGAAATGGAGGGCGCCGTAAAGACCACATTCTCATTAATCTGCTGGATAACCCTGATTATGTAGTCCGGCGCAATTATGTTTCCTACCCTCCACCCGGTCATGGTGAAATTTTTCGAGAAGGAATTTATTATAATAGTCCTTTCCTTCATGCCCTGAAGGCTGGCAAAGGGTACAAAAGGATTCTGAAAGCTGAAAGATGTGTAAATATCATCTGATATCACAAGCAAATCATATTTTTCGGCAATTTGTGCTATTTCTTTCATGACCTCCGGGGTAAGGCAAGAACCAGTCGGATTGTTTGGTGAGTTGATGATTAATGCTTTTGTCCTTTCCGTAATCAAGCTTTCCAATCTCTTTACATTAACCTGAAAGTCTTCTTCCTCATATGTGGGCAGTTCAAGAGGAATTCCCCCTGCCAGTTCCACCTGCTGGGGATAGGGGGTAAAGTATGGTGCCTGCAGTATTACCTCGTCCCCGGCATCAAGAATGGCTTCCAGTGCCAAATACATACCGAGACAGCCCGATGCGCAAACAAAGACTTCTTCATCTTTAATGTCCATACCATATTCATCTTTGTAGTATTTCACAATTTCCTGCCTCAGTTCCGGGTCGCCGCGAAAATCGGTATATTTTGTATGGCCTGCCCTGGCATCAGCATAAGACTTGTCTATGATAAGATCATGTGTAATTAAGTCCGGGTCACCCAAACTTAAATTTATGACATCGTCAAAGGATTTGGCGGCAATATCGGACTGACCCATGGCAGTACTTTTATCTTTCCAGTACCTCTTTGCAATGAATTTATGCTTCACAATTATTCCTCCATTTTATAATATTTTTACAGCCGGAGAGCTTGTTACCCAGCTACACTGTTACCCGTTAAAACTCTTTTTCAATCAGTTCTGTCAATCCTGAAATTACTGCTTCCGTCAGGCGACTCCCAATTTCCATGGTTGCACCGTCAGGATCAGCATAGGAACCGGATGATGGTTGAACTCGTTTATCCCAGGGCAAAATGCGATAAGGCAATTTCTCATATTCACACGAATCTACTTTTATATCCCGAACCAATCCTGGGTATAAATATTTCATCAGGGCAGTTTCGGTTAAAGCAGCATGTTCCGCTTCCCAACCCGGCCATTTATCCCCAAATATATCATCAATCATTTCATCAGATATAAATTCCCACCAGTTGGCTATTACAATTTTAGGAATGTCACTGTTTGGTTTTTTTGAATTCTCATGGGTTGAAAGGGCCAGCTCGATTCCTTCCATCAGAAAAGGTATGCTTTCAAGATGTCCGTTTATTAGGATAATCTTATTGAAACCTTGTCTCAGGAATTCCGAAATAAGGTCTGACCCTATATTAATAAGTGTGCTCCCGTTCAAATTAATAGTTCCTAAGTAATTACTGTTAAGCTTTGCATAAGAATATGTTATTGAAGGAGCTATTATTATTTTTTTATCGTTAACTTTATTATACAATTTTTTTGCAAAACTTTCAGCTATAAATGTATCCGTACCCATGGGCAAATGGGGTCCATGCTGTTCAACCGAGCCTGTCGGTATAATAATGATAGCATCACGATGATTGGTTAATTCTGTCCAGGTTAATTCATCCCATCTAAAAAGAGCCATTGCTTTTTCCCTCCTCTCTTAATGCAGCTATTTTGCCATTACTCTTATCCAAATAAATGATCCTGCCATCCCCGTCCTTAGATGAAAGTCTGTAAAAGTGTTTAAATATAATACTGCTTTTTTGTATATTAATTGAAGGTCTGGCAAAAATCGACCGTGCTTTAGACAGTACAAAGGGCAGTAGAGAATCTTTTACTTTTGCCAATCCTTCCTCATCCATTATTGCAATAACCGGTAAAACCTGTTCAGTTTTTACTTCTGCGTGATATGTCTCTATTTGTTTGCAAATAAAACTTAAATCACCGGTTAATCCATCCACAGCTGCCTTTATATTAATCCTTTTTACTTTAGAAAACAGTAAATGCAAGCAAATCTCAACCTCTAACAGCCATATGGGATAGAATATATCCCGGCAGTCATATAGGTCATTATGATTGGCTTCTTCATTTTCTATTGAATTGTATTGTGCATATGATTGTAAGCATATTATATCCATAACACCACTGCCTAAATAGTTGGGATTGGCTCGTCCAAGGTATTTATATTATTTATAAGCTTTTCTGCCCGTATAGCTTCAGCTTTTAATTTATCCGAAATGTTCGATGCCTTTACAAAAGATTCCGGAAGCGGTCCATAAGAGGTTCCTATATGGAAAAGCTCTTCCATTTCGGGACCGGGTTTTTGTGTAATTAAGCTTCCGATAACAAATGCCAGTATAGCAACAATTAATCCATTCATAAAAGGACTCATGCCAAACAATTCTACACCGGCAGCGGTAAGCCATACATATACCGTCAACGACAAAAGAACACAGGCAATGGCACCGGTTTTCGTACTAGCCTTCCAATAAACCGAAAAAATATTTGGAATACCAAAAGCCAAAGCCATACCTCCAAATACTGTCATAACTATGGTAAAGACTCCTGCAGGAGGATTTATTGCGACAATAAGAGAAAGGATTGCAATAATTGCTGTAATAACACGAGCAATTTGGATTCTTTTTTCTTGAGGCGTATTTGGAAGTAAAAACCTGTTTAATATATCATGAGCAATGGTCGAAACCAAAAGCATCAGGAATCCATCGGCTGTAGACATTATGGATGCAACTGCTGCAGAGACAAGAATACCTGCTCCAACTGGCGAAAGCACTTCAAACCAAAGTAAAACACCTGATGTTTCAGGGTTGTCCAAACCGGGTCCCAATAAAATCAATCCTGCAGCTCCTACCATGTAATATGCAAAAGAAAAGAGGGCTACGAATATTGCGGTTATAAGCATTGCTTTCCTTGCCGTATCAGGTTCTTTAAGAGATAAATGGCGTACGGTTACATGAGGCATTCCGAATGACCCCATTATAATAAGTATTACGGGAGAGGCTGCTGCTATAAGGCCGAAATATGAACCGTCAGGTCCCCATGGTGTAACCAGACCGGGATTTATTAAGGCCAATTGATTATTTAATTCATTAAACCCGCCTATTTTAGAAATTGCACTCCAAAATAGAATATGAGTACCGATAAACATTACCACACCCTGCATAAAATCGGTATAAACAGTGGCCAGATAACCTCCCATGATGGTATAAGCAAGTACCACTATACCGCCTATCAGCATTCCAACCAAATAATCAGTACCAAAGGTAACACTCAGCAGTATTCCTGATGCCTGCCATTGGGCAGTAAGGTGAAGGCTTACGGTAGCAATAATTATGATGGATGTCAATAATCTTAATCCTGGGCTTTTGAAACGCTTTTCGTAGTATTCGGGCAGGGTAATTGCTCCCAGGAGTTCTGAAAACTTTCTAAGCCTTCTTCCTAGTAATCCAAAGGATAGTGAGTTTCCGGGAGCGTCACCGGTTGCCCACCACATGGTAGACCATCCGCCCGTATAGGCCATACCGGGAGCAGCAGTATATGTATAACCGCTGGCATAAGATGTAATAAGGGCAAAGGATGAAACCCATGCTCCTATGGACCTTCCTCCAATAATAAAATCATCATATGTCTTGATTCGTTTCATTGAATACATGCCTATAAACAGCATAATTAACAGATAAGATACAAATGGTATTAAAACGCTAAGTTTCATTTTATTGCCTCCTTTATTTGTCTTTAACTAATTCATTTTTTCCTTCACATGCTTCCTTTTCTTTCTTTCCTAAATACCAATACAAATAACCTACCAAAACAACGACCATGGCCTGAGCCAGGAAAAAGACCCAAGTTCCTGATGACCAAAAAAGTTTTGAACCCTCCATTTTTTCACCTCCCTCCTTTCAATAAGAGCGCTTTACAAAATATACTTTGTCCACCATTAAAAAAATATATCTGAAGATAATTTCTTATCTTCGAAGCTATAACTGTAAAACCTGAAATCACTATGTATGTTTATACATATTTTTCATTTCCAGTCAGTTGATAAAGGGCAAAAAAAAACTGCCCATAAAGAGGCAGTGTTTACACCACGGTACCACTCTTTTATGAAGCAGTGCTTCGCTCTTTCATGATAACGGTATTTAACCGTATTCTCATACTGCTATTTCCGAGAATCTTTTCATGGACTCTTTTCCATTAGGCTGGACTGCCGGACTCACACTCTAAACCGGCTCGCTGAAGCTTCACTTAATGTACTCTTCCAATCATTAAATTATACATAATTTATTATTTTTATAGATTATAAGTTGGTTTTTTAGTATTGTCAATATATTTTTTTATTGAAAACGTTAATTGGTAAAAATTTCATTGTTTTCACGCAAGGATAACATCTACGAGCTCACCGGGTATTATGCTGTCTTGAGTCACATGGCAATCAAAGGCAATTATTTTGACGCCCTTTTTATTTATCTTTTCAAGTGTTTTGCCAAATGCTTCATGAGTTTTGTAATTTGGCGTAAAATACAAGACATCCTTCATTTGTACCACAAAACATAAATAAGCTTCATAGCCCTCATCCAGGCTGGCCGCAAGTTCATTTAAGTGTTTTAATCCCCTTTCCGTGGGAGCATCGGGGAACATTACAACCCCTTTTTCTTCCAGGGTAACCCCTTTAACTTCAACCAGGATTTTTTTCCCATCTGCCTCAATGTAAAAATCAAAGCGGGAACTTTTATATTTATATTCGGGTTTTATCAAAATAATATTTTTAAATAGATTACTGCCCAACAACCATTCATGAAAAATTCCGTTTGGTGCCTGGCTGTCTATATTCACCAGTTTTTGGCCCTTATATACGGAAATTAAGCTGTATTTCGTCTTGCGTTTTGAATTGTTGTTCTCTTGAACAAATACCCTGGCTCCTTCAATCAAAAGTTCCTTGCAGCGTCCAGTATTTTTGACATGACAGATCTCAATTCTCCCGTCTGTTTCAATATATGCCATAAACCTGTTAAGCCTTTTAATAAACTTTGCTTCTCTTATGTTTTCGTATATCAAGAGTTGCTCCTTCTTATTCCAAATCAATTGATGTATTGTTTATATCAAGAATTGACGTTTTGCATGTACCGCCTAAATTATCCCGGACTAAGTTTGCCAATTCATTTATGGCATTTTCTAAATCTTTGGTTCTCTTTTCATCTACCGATTCGATGACTAAAAAAGCATTTTTTGTGTTTTCTGTTAGCATGGTCCTTACTGATTCCCGCCAGTTCCAACACCTGCAGATTGCTCCTTCATCATCCTTGTATATTATTTCACCTTCATATGGAGGTTCGCTTTTATCGGACCCGTATGTAATAAAACTTTCATTTCCATCAGCTTTTGTAAGCCTGTTATCCCCCCTAAAGGCATCAATGTCTTCACCGCCGCAGGGCAAGGCATATTTCAAGGAAACAGAATTGTAAATATCAACCAAAGGATTTATGGTCCCTATGTGGTTGCCGTTTTTTACCCTCTTCAATAAGGCTTCAATGGAGCACCTGGCTCCTTTCTTTGTTTTGAACTTCTGAAAAGCCTCCCTCCATACCCTTATGACTTCATTTTGGGTAAACTCCGGATTATCCAGGTATTTTAAGGCATCAACCTCCGCATTTCTCAGCATATCCAGGTACTTATCCTCTTCTTTTATGGCATTGCCTATACCCCGGCATACAACAACTCCAATTTTTGCATTGGGAAACAAGACCCAAAAATCCTTTTCAATAATAAATTTTTTCATTATGTACCTCCCGGACTCGTTTGTTTGAGATCCTTCGCTTTCGCTCAGGATAGCTTTTGATGATTGAATTCATTATAACACATAATTTTTATGTTAACGAAATTAATTCCATAAATAATGCCAAGAATTATTCCAAGATTTACATAAATTTATTTATGTAAACCCGCTGTCATTATTTAGCTTTTTTTATATAACTTACTCTATCTATGGCATTATTTGTAATTATATGCATTGGTTTACATAAATTTAATTATGTAAACCACTATTATTTTGTCATCCCGGGTATATACGAAGGAACGCATAATAAAAAACTCTAAACATATATTTTAACATAAAAGATTTATCCCTCTAAAAAAACGAAAAGGAGTGAATAGAATTGAATAAGGTTGCAGTCAACTTACGGCCGATAATAAGCAATATAAATTTGCCCACCGTTATAAAAACTGCCCTGCTGCCGGGTGATACAACGGAGAGTTTGTTTGTAGCCACCCAGGTAGGAGAGATATTTAACATAAACTTAAGGAACGGACGGGTAAGACTTTTTTTGGATATTCAGCAGCGGATTATCCGCTTAGGTCAAAATGGGGGTTATGATGAACGCGGCTTGTTGGGCTTGGCCTTTCACCCTAATTTTTACTACAACGGTCTTTTTTATCTTCATTATTCATTGGCAGGGACCCAGGGGCCTGGTGCCCTTTCCTCTACTTTCCGTCCCAATCCCTGTGAACCCGAAACTCTGAATTTAAGGTGGACAAATAGGGAAACCCGGTACGACCATATTGACACGGTGGAAGAGTGGATTTTGCTGTCAAACGGCCAGGCTCAAAGAAGGCGTACCTTGCTGAACTTAAGAAGACCCTTCATGAACCACAACGGTGTCAACAGCTTAACCTTTTCGCCGGAAACGGGAAGGTTGGTGCTTACCACCGGAGACGGCGGCTCAGGGTATGACCCTTTTAACTTAAGTCAAAACATGATGGAGATCGCAGGAAAAATCATTGAAATTGATGTGAATGCTGATACGAATATAAATAATCTGCCGACTGTCACACGTTTTGACGAGCTTCCCCAGGCTGTTCAAAGAACCCTTACCGTAATTGCCAAGGGTGTCCGCAACATTTCAGGTATAGCATTTCAAAGGTACTATAATCAATATATAAAATATGTGGGGAATGTAGGTCAGGATTTGGTGGAATCAATTTTTTCATTTGCTTGTTATAAACCCATCCCGGCAACTGAAATTGTCTCAGCTTATGCCCAGAATCGCATTCTTGATCAAACCGGTATGATTAATTTTGGCTGGAGAGGTTGGGAAGGAGATTTACCAACACCTATTATAAACCCTTGTTTATCAAATCCCTCATTAATTGAGGAAACCATAGCTTATTACATAGAAACAATCTCTACCGCAACCAAACGCATACTTCCCTTAACCTGCTATTATCACTTGGATCCGCGTCCGGATAAATTCAGCGGAACAGCCCTTACAGGTGTTCAACCCTATATGGGCAATGAAATTCCCGGCCTGACAGACTGCATCATTTTTATTGATTTTGTAAAAAGGGGACAATCACCTGCAAGAGGTGCCTTGGCTTATACAAATGTAAGAACGGAATGCAAGCAAAATGACTACAGCCTCATTGAAATCAATTATGATTTCGGGCCTCAATCTGCCTACTTTGTCAGCTTGGGAACAAACACGGCTCAATCAAAGCTGTATCTGGGGGTTTACGGTTCAACAAATGTTACTGATTACAATCATGGAACAGTTTTTGAAATATATTAAACAAATAGGAAGCTCACGAGAGTTTTCTCAGGTTAATGACAAACCTTCT
>DCDC01000074.1 GCA_002316225.1 Firmicutes bacterium UBA1065
ACCCTTGACATCAATACTACGCACTCAACATGGCTCGAGTTGATGGCATTGATGTCTTAAGCTGATTTTTAACCCTTTCGTTCGCGGGAACGTATCAACGGTATTTTGATTATTTTTTAAGAAACTGATATATGGGGGAACATATCGAAGCAATCAATAATGCACATTAACAACTAGTCTTTGTTATATTTAAACTATTCGAAAAGGTAATTGGATATTAAGGGAAGACTCTATAGACTTTTTCATATGATTAACGAGTTCAGCCACCTCAGATTCCATTCCTTCCCACTTGTCAACACACTCTCCTAAATAAGCCTCTCTCGCTTTGTTGAGTAAAGTAGCATGCTCATCGGGTAATTGAGGTATCGCCCATTCAGCTGCCAGATCTTTTGAGCGAATTTCACCAGTAGATGCTGTCAGCCACATTCTGGCTAAAGTTAAAATCACATTGCGTTCGTCACCGTTAATGCTAGCTATCAACCCGGGCAACGATTCTTTAATTGCTTTTCGAATATCTGTCATTGGCACAGGCTCAATTACTTCTGTTGCCTTTGGTCCCAAAAGGTTAATACTATTTTTTCTTAGTTGTGCTAAAAGTATTGCTAAATCCGGATCATAAGTCGACTCAGGAATTTCTCCCTTTTCAAACTGCTCTCTTAGCCACTCGCCATACATAAATTCATATTTGGGGGGGAAATGCCAAGGGACAATATCCTTTTGATTTATGACCGTAACTTCAAGAGGCCTCATATCTTTTATGTTTCCTATTTTCCCAGATATAAGCATTAACCTATTTGTAAGATTCCTTCGAGTTTTTTCAGATAAACTTTGATTTGTTATTACCAAAATATCTACATCGCTATTCATACGTAAACCACCCATTACTGCCGAACCATACAAATACACCCCAATTAACATATTATCAAGTAGTTCCGCTATAGTTTTTAATGCTTGAATTGCTTCTTTCGGAATTTTTTTGTTACTTAAATCTATACTCAACTTCGATCTCCTTTCGTCTGAAAACTGTTTTTTAACGCCTCTTAAAATTTATAAAAAAAGAGTAAACATCTTTCGTTGTATTGTAAATTAACGCCATCCAAAATTTTGATTCAAGATTTTCTTTCGGTTTATTATATGTTTGAGCCAATATAAGCTACAAAACTGCTGTCTATCCATTTTTGAGTAACCTCATTTATATCAATCCCAATAGTAGCCAACCCAATAATGCTGCAATCCAATTTCTCTAACAAAGCTATTAAAGCCTTCATTTGAGAACCTGTCTCTATCCAATCATCTACAATCAAAACTCTTTTGTTCCTCACAATAGAACTCTTAGATATTTCAAAGCTTTTATCTTGACCTGAATAGTCGGTAAAATGTGTCGAAATAATCTCTTCTTTTGCGTATGGCAGCTTATCACCTTTTCTTACTCCAATAAACCCCACTCCAAGTTCTTTGGCTATGGCAGTGCCTAGTATCCATCCAATTGCTTCTGGGGCAGCCACATAATCTACTTTATTTTGAAAATCCAATGATAGTACTTTTACAATTTTATCAAAAACGGTTTTATGTGTAAAAATAGTTAGTAAATCATATTTTCCAATTGAGTTACGAGGTAATATACCTCTAATTTCATTTATAACATCAGTACTTTCCATACATTTACACCCCTTGCTTATGGTTAATAATCTTTGCTAATCTTTAAAAATAGTCATTTTCAACATATTTTTTATACATGTCCTCGGTATATCTTGTTATGTTCTTACCATACTCTGGATAATCAAACCCCAGTAGTTCTGCTACCTCTTTGGACACTTCCCTGAACAATTGGTGGCATATAAATAATGACTTCCAAATATTTTCATAGGAATCCATGCGATATGTAGATAATAATCTATTCCATAGATCTTCATCAATGTATTTGTTAATATACTTATAATTTTTCCCAACACTTAATGAAAATTCTGTCTTTATCCCAACCTTCCACGACATCATCCTAAGTAGTTCAAACCGTAGAATCTGGTTCAGATGATCGATTGCAAACAGTATCTCTTTGCGGCACAATCCTTTAATAACATAAGGTGTTACATTCCAAAATTCATTGCAGCAATCATCATACTCCCTTGCGCTTGGCTTTCTTACATGATAATCTATATCAGTCGGAACTATGTCCCTTTTAATTCTACAATCTTTATCAATTAGAACCTTTATTAATTTATCGCCCTTTAGGTAATTATCTAACTCTTCCAAGGGCAATAAGGTAAGATCAATTTTATTGTAATCATCAAATAGCATAAGATAGGAAAATCCCTTTTCTTCAGGTGGGAATAATTCCATATCCTCCGGCTTTTGCATCATTATTATATTCCCAAATTGATTAAGCCAGTCATCATTAGATATAAACGGTTCTATATCACTTACAAAATATGTAATATCATAATCCTGAAATTCATCTTTAGGTATATTAATATTTGCGCGTGACCCCTCAAGGGTCACAATTCGAATACGTTCATCCTGTTCTGCTAAAGAAAGTACTAAATCCATCATTTCTTTTTCTGATCTCATTTACATACTCCTCGTTTATTTTTTCTATATTATTACATCTTCTTTTTTGCCGATACAATCAGCATCATTGGGCGTCGCATTTCATCCGCCATCCCCGGAATATCCATCATGTTCTCTGGCGGCTGTGGCTCCACAATCTGATTTATTATAAAACTATTTGAAAGCAGTGTATTTAGATATGTGGTCAGTGTTCTATGATATTTTGTAACCTTTTCTTCCAAAAACATAGCTGTCCGTTTGCCCTCATAATAATAATTGTCCACCGGGAAATGCAGTATTTCTCCTTTTTCGTTATAATACCAGTCTTGTGTTCCATGAGCAGTAAAAACAGGATGTTCAACTGTAAAAACTAAATTGCCACCAGCCTTCAGCATCCTATATATCTTTTTTATTAAATTCTCATAGTCTGCTACATAATGAAACGCAAGCGAACTTAGTATTACATCAAAGCTCTCCTCTGGGAAATCCACATCTTCTATGGCACAGCATTCATATTCAATCTGTGGAAAATGGGTTTTTCCTTTTGCTACTTCGAGCATTTTATGAGAAATATCAACACCTACTACAGAGGAAGCACCGTTTTCCATCGCATATATACAGTGCCATCCATAGCCGCATCCTAAATCAAGCACACGCTTACCCTTAAAATCAGGTAGCATCTTTTTCAAAGTCTCCCATTCTCCCGCACCAGCCAGTCCTTTCTGCGAGCGACTCATTTGACTGTATTTTTGAAAAAATATATTATCATCATATTTGTTTTCTTTCATCTGAACTCTCCTCGTTTAAAAAGTTATTTATCTCCGATACAATTTCATTCACTTCATTATAAAGCTTCTCGGTCATGTCGTAGCATTCAAAAAGTGAGATACCGAGTACTTCAAAAATATGATTTACCTTCTCGGTATATTTTTCAGGTTTATGTTCAAAAGTTTCAAGCAGTTTTATAGCTTTCTTTTCGTTGATACAATAAGCATTATTACATGCAAATAACACTTGATTTAAACATGAAACTATACGAAAAACATGACCCGCAATATAATATTTATCGTCTGTTCCCGAATTTGCTTTTACAAACATTAAAGAGAACCCTGCTTCAAACATAAAAAAGTTAACTAAACTTTTCTGCAAAGCATTGGGATAAGTTTCTGCCTGTTTTTTTAATTCGCATAAGCTTTCATTCTTAGCATATAGTATTTTGCTAATCGCTAATTCTCCTCGATACATTGCACTAATATAACCATGGGGATGCCCAGTCTGATAATTGGCAGTAACAATTCCGTGCTCTGTATCTTTCATTATTTGTTCCACACGTTTAATATCACGTAAAATTAAATCCACATGATACCCGTTTATGACTAACCATCCGCCGCCATTAATCCAATCACCCCATGCTCCGGGAGGTACAACAAGGTTATTTCTATGCTCATCATCCAGCTTTGTAGCGAATTGATTAATAGTATTTATGTCAAATGATTCTGAATTGTAATAGATGCCGATATCTATATCCGAATCCTCTGTATGGGTGCCCCTTGCACGTGAACCACCTAAAACAATACCTTCTATATAAGACAGAGAGGATAATTTCTCTGCTACTGATTTAATAATATTATCTACCATCAAGCATGCTCCTTTTATCGATTCACTGCTGTAAAAATTCCAAGCCAAATCTTTTGCTTCTACTCAACATATTTATAATTTTTTTAATTTCACAAAAGATAGTTAAAACTTATCAATTGTCTTTTTATACCTCTGCTGATTAGATGAAGTCTTTTCAATAGCCTTTAAATTACCATTCATTTTGCTAACATGGTTTAAAAATAACGTTCCAAGCAGAAGTCGATCCTTTCTGGGTATCCTATTCCACACATATCCCTTGAATAAATCTTTAACAAGAAAAACTTCGCCATCATTTAGATTTTCAGTTTCTCTAATAGCTTCTTCCAATAGCTCATTTACATCAATCATGTTGTCCACTCCTTATTAATAATAATATCAACAACATTGTTGATATTATTATACGTATATTCACAGTCAAAGTCAATCCGTAAATAAGAAAAGCCACCAATCAAGGAAGTAACACCTCTCAATTGGTCGCCATTTCTGATATCCTATATCTCAATATCTATTTCAACACCTGATTTAAATTCAACAGTGAGCTTGTTTTCACCTCGACTTTAGTATACACTTATATGCTCTAAAAAATAATCCACGCTCCGTAGACAAAACAGAGCGCGGGTTATTCAAAAGTCCCATTTGATCCTTTTTTGGAAAAGCAGTGCAATAGAAGTAATAAGGCAAATCCCAATGCCTGAAATGAAAAACCACTTACTAATACCGATAATCTCGGCTACCGGGCTTGCTATGGCAAGTCCAATCGGCATTGTCACAGATGAAGTTACTGATAGCAAAGAAAATGCTCTGCCCATTTTTTCGCGCGAAATGGTTTCGTGCATATAAGCCGTTAATGGTATGGTATGGATATTACCACCTCCGCCAATAAAAGCACAGGCAAAAATGAAAAGCCAGCAAGCAATAAGCGAAGATGGCAGTAAGCCACAGAACAGAACGGCAATTCCCATAACCCCAAGACCAACATAAGCCGTTTTCAGTTTGTTCTTTACTCTCAATCTGCTGCTAAGTAGTATGGCACTTGCCATCATACCCAGCGCACAGCTCAAAGACCCTGCACTGGCATACCATGCACCCGCATTAAAATAGCTGCTGATCATTAGCGGAAAAAAAGTTGTCAAAGGCATATAGAAAATCAAACACAAAGTTTCGGCTATAATGATAACAAGCAGTTTTCTATCTGCGGCGTACACCGATAATCCTTCCTTGAAATCGTCTTTAAAGCTTTGCTTTACTTTGTTTTTTGTTAGGCTTTAAGGTCAAGCCCGTCCGTTTGTCCACCACCCAAGTTCAGGGTTTCTCCGTCCATCTTCATCCCGTTCAGATTGTCAATCGTAAAACGGCGAAGTTTTGAAGTGCGGGGTTCAACGGCTTTCTGAATGATTTGCTTTGCTACGGTCTTAGGTGCTGATTTGACCTTCTTGAAAACACCTTCCTGAACAACCTCCTTACTGATTGAAGAGCCGAACAAGGAAAGCCGCAGCGTGTTTGTGTTGAAAACGAGTGCTTTGTTCAGCCAGATGTCGTTTGATTCACGGGTTCCAGTTTTAGGGTTCCGAAGTTCAAACAACGCCATTTCCAGTGCTTCCTTCACTTGCTTTTTGAAGTCTTCTACCGATACCCCGTTCAGGTCATAGCGTTCGTAATCCCACGTTTCAACCATTGGGACAACATCCCGACCCAAAACCACATTGTTCAGCGTCAGTGCGTCTTTTTCGAGCATATTCCCGTAAGAAGCATTGATATTCACAATTTGGTTTGCAACCTCTGTGTTCAACGATTTGTCAGAATTGTATCCCCGCAAGGATACAAAACGAACACGGCTGTTTTCGTTCGTCAGTTCGATAAGACGTTCAACGTCCAAACGACTGATACCATAAGCCTCCATAATACCCACAATCGCTTTTTCGATTAGGGCTTTTTGCTGTTTTTGCTTTTGTGCTGTCATAACCCAGTTACGTTAGGAGTTTTTAGCTTGTTACTGATAAATTTATGTTGCTTTAATTATTTCTTTTGAATAGGAACGGAGTTACGAAAAAACTATTCAGTTTGTTATAGATAAAAAGGTTAAACGGAAAATAAAAAATAAAGTTACATACCACCTTTAAGATATACACAAAAGTTCAACGTATCCTGAAAATATATTTTCCAACTTTACTGAACTTTATTGTATATCTTCAAATTCAAAAAAGCCCAAGCTCGTAACCAGGGAATGTCAATTTAGTAACAAATTCAACTCGATAAACGTAATTGTAATACAAACATCATTAAGAATGGACACCGCAAAGGCCTACCTTATCGAAGAAAACGGAGATATTCACGAAGTCGTACCTCAAAACAAAACAAAAGGGTTTCAGCTTAAAGAATTATATTCAATGCTTGAGTGTGAAATCGTAGAGATTGTCCAGCTTTCAAATGGTCAGATTATGATTTGTAATGAAGAAAGCAAACTTGTGGACAACCCCGTAGTAAACCAAAAGGCAACTGAACTTTATCGAGAAGGTCGAATGTCAGCAAAAGAATATAAGGAGTATGTGAAGGCAAAGTATGGCGATTCTTTTATTCATCTTTCATCAGGTGATGATGAATTAGACTATTCAATTTGCGGTCATGTTGTTGTTTGCCCTCCCGAAATGTTTGATTAAATTGTAACAAAGGAAAACATTTTTTTCGTAACTATCCTATGGAACAGAGCAAGCATCTCGAATTTAAAAATCATACAGAATATTTGGATGCTTATAACAAGTATCAGCAAAACAATGCCGTTACAAAAGAGTATCTGAAAAACAACAAAACAAATTCCATTCCCGTTGAAATAGCAAACACTTTTCCTTATGCAAACGAAGTAACAAATGAACTTCGTTCAGCTATTGAAGCATGGGAATTTAAAATCAAACCTCCACAAAAATACCTTGTATATGTGAATCTCGAAAAGAAAGTGGTCACAACTTGGACAGGTCAGGTATTGGGAAGTATTACTCAAATCGGAAGAGAATTTCGCTCCAATATGGGTGACAAAAGAATTAACATTCGCTTCAAAGGTATCAACACTTTAAACTATTCAGGGACTTTCTACAAATCAAAAGGTGACTACGCTATCGTTAGAACAGTTTTGTAATAAAGTAAAACACCATCATGAGCCTTTGACCTAACCGGCAAAGCCTCCCCTTCCTCGAATGGTCAAAATACCGACCGAAGGTGTTTATATTATTTCTTACACTAATTGTCGCAACCCCCCAACCATGATTCGGAACGGGGGGTTGCTGCTTTATATCCATACCCCAAGCCAAAAAACCAACCCCCAGATCCCCCAGACGAATTTTAATAACTTAAAAGATATACCCCAAAGTTCAATATATCTTGAAAATATATTTTACATCTTTATTGAACTTTATTGTATATCCAATAATTCAAAAACAGCCAAGCTCGTAACCAGGGAAAATAAGCTCAGTAACAAGTAAAACTCCTTAATCGTAATTACTATATGAACCGCCACGAACTCTACGAAGAAATCCAAAAACTCGAAAAGGAAACAGGATTCACCCTCGCCATTACCGACCACAAGAAATTCAAAGAGAACAAAAAACGGCTGGACAAACTCCAAAAACAATTTCAAAAAGCAGTAACAAGGTAAAACCCCATTTCGTAACTCCTTCACAAAACAAACAGCAAATGATTCTCGACATCATCCGCACTTTCCGCTTTACCCTGTATAACGATAAAACAGGAAAAACAATCGTCCGTAAAAGCAAAGGACAAACACGACTTATTGCACTCGGATACCTTGCCGAAAAACTCAAATTCTCCGCAAGCTATACCGTCCTCAATGCTGAACAAGCCTAAAGATTAGTTATGACAAACTTCGCCCCCCTAAACGGGGGCTTTGTGTTTTCTGTAACAAACAACAAAATCGTTTCGTAATTCAATCATGAAAAACAAAATCCTCTTCATCTTCTCACTCATCTCCTTCGTTGTTGTGGTGTTCTACACAATGGAACTCATGGAAGCTGTTACCAACTTCGCCAACAAACATGGCGACCTCATCCGAAGCGCAGGTATGGTGTTCAACATGGCACTCCTGCTGTTCGTCCTCATCAACGGAATTCTCGTGATGTTTTACTTCTACGAAAAAACCTGTAACAAGAAAGAGAAACGAAACGTAACTCAACTATGAAACAGCACAATGAAATCGAACGCCTCCGTGCTATGGACAGGGCGTTAATCCGTGAACAAGCGATGGAAGGTGGGTGGTATGATCGTGCCAAACATCAGGTACATAAAAGTAAAAAGGCGTACAACCGAAAGGAAAAACACAAAGGTCGGTATGACGTTAATTAAGCCCTCTAAATTGGGGGCTTACCCCTTATATAATAAAGCCCCTATTCCTTATTAAGACCCTAAATTAAGCCCCTTATTTTAGGCTCGTATCAAAAATTAGCCCTTAAAAAATTGCCCTTAGCAGGGGGGACAC
>DCDC01000142.1 GCA_002316225.1 Firmicutes bacterium UBA1065
TTGTGACAGCTTTGTTAGTTTATCACAGCCAAAATATCTTGTCAAGGAGTTTTTTTCTCAAAATTTGCTTGATTTTTACCTGCTTTTTCATTCTCCTAGAGAGAACAACTTTGTCAGTTTAGCACGAATTTTATAGATTGTCAACGGTATTTTTATAAAAATTTTGCATAAAAAAGAGCAGCCAGGCTGCTCTTTCGAAATTTTAGGGTTAATTCTGGAGAATTCTTTATATATATAAAATTTTAATCCAAGGGTTTCATAGTCGGGAACAAGATTATATCCCTTATTGTCGGTTGGTTGGTTATTAACATTATCAGCCTGTCGACACCGATACCAAGCCCGCCCGTCGGGGGAAGGCCTACTTCAATTGCGTTGATGAAGTCAGTATCCATCATGTGGGCTTCTTCGTCCCCGGCTTCCTTTTGCCTTACCTGGGCTTCAAATCTCTCCCTCTGGTCAATGGGATCATTTAATTCCGAAAATGCATTTGCAATTTCCCACGTGTTTGCAAATGCTTCAAACCTGTCTGTAAGCCTGGGATCTTCAACATTTCTCTTGGCCAAGGGTGATATTTCCACAGGATGATGCGTTACAAAGGTTGGTTGTACAAGGTGCTCTTCACAATACTTTTCAAACAATTCGCTTATTACATGGCCCCTGGTCATAAGGGGAGTGATTTCTATTCCTCTCTCCCTGGCAATGGCAATTGCTTCTTCATCGGTATTAATCAAATCAAAATCCACACCTGCATACTCTTTAACCATATCCTGCATCTTTACTCTTCTCCATGGGGGAGTGAAGTCTATAATTTTGCCCTGGTATTCAATTTTAGTTGTTCCTCTTGCTTTCATGGCAACATAAGCCACTATGTTTTCGGTTAAGGTCATCATGTCATGGAAGTCCGCATAGGGTTTATAAACCTCAATAGCTGTATATTCAGGGTTGTGGTTTGCATCCATTCCTTCATTCCTGAACATTTTTCCCATTTCATAAACACCGTTTCCGAGGCCGCCGACCACGAGTCTCTTTAAAAACAATTCATTTGCAATACGCATATACATATCGATATCCAATGTATTGTGATGTGTTATGAATGGCCTCGCATTGGCTCCCCCTGCTATGGGACTCAGAATGGGAGTTTCAACCTCCAAATAACCTTCTCCGTCCAAATATTCCCTGATACCTTTTATTATTTTATTGCGCATTAAAAAAACTTCTTTAATTTCAGGATTAACTATTAAATCCACATATCTTTGCCTGTATCTTAATTCTATATCCTTTAATCCATGAAATTTTTCAGGAAGTGTTTGCAAGGATTTTGATAATAGTAAAACTTTTTCGGCTCTTACGGAAATCTCTCCGGTTTTCGTCTTGAAAACCACGCCTTTGACACCAATAATATCCCCAATGTCATAGGTTTTCAGCCAATTGTATTCTTCCTCCCCTAAGATGTCTAATTTAGCAAACATCTGGATTCTGCCCAAATGGTCCTGGATGTCATAAAATCCGACTTTACCCTGTCCCCTCTTGGACATTATTCTTCCGGCAATAGATACATATTTCCCTTCCATTTCTTCAAAATTATCCTTGATATCTTTTGAATAGGAAGTTACCTCATATTTGGAAATTTTGTAGGGGTCCCTGCCTGCCTTGATTAAATCATTCAATTTGTCAATCCTTACTTGCCTTAGATCTCCTGTTTGTTGCCCATCCAATTTTTTACACCACCTTATTTTTTCATTTGTTTTCTTATATTTAAACAGTTAAAATTTTATATCTTATTTTTCCTCCTGCAGGAGATTCAACTTCGATTATATCACCGGGTTTCTTTTCCAGAAGTGCTTCTCCCAAGGGTGAAACATTAGAGATTTTCCCTTTGAAGGGATCTGCTTCGGCGGAACCTACTATCGTATACTCCATTTCTTCATCAAATTCCAGGTCTTTTATTCTAACTTTTGATCCTATGGTGACAACACCGTTTTTCTTTGTTGTATTTATTATCTTGGCATTTTTTATCATTTGCTCAAGTTTTGCAATTCTCGCTTCTACACTTGCTTGTTCGTTTTTAGCCTCATCGTATTCCGCATTTTCGCTTATGTCGCCAAAGGCTAAGGCTGCCTTGATTTTTTCGGAAATTTCTTTTCTTTTTACTAATTTTAACTCTTCCAATTCCCTTTTTAATTCTTCCAAACCCTCAAGTGTAATCAGAGTTTCATTATTTTTCATATTATTGCTCCTTTTAATGATATTGCTTTATTTTAGCATACCATCGATATATATTTTATTTTATTATCATTTTAGTATATTATGATAATTAGATAACGAATCTTTTGATTAATTAACACATTATAAACAAGTAACCGGATATTGTCAAGATTTTTTGTTAACTTAAGCCATTGCTCTCAACATAATCGTCCAGGATCTTAAATAATTCTTCCCCCCGGGTAATTTCATTTATGCTTTTTCTTACTTCCGAAGAATTGTTCATCCCCTTCATGTACCAGGCGGCAAATTTTCGCATTTCCAGGATTGCTTTTCTTTCTCCGGATTCCTTGATCAGCATTGTTGCATGCCGCTTAATCATATTTATTCTCTCTAATGGTGAAGGAATAAAAAAATCGGTATCCTTGTTCAAAATCTTAACCGTATTCATTATCAGCCAGGGATTCCCCAAAATCCCCCTGGCAAGCATCACTGCATCGCAGTTTGTTTCCTTGATCATTTGGACAGCATCCTCGGGCCTGTATATATCTCCGTTGCCCGTAACCGGAATTGTAACACTTTTTTTAACCTGGCCTATTATTTTATAATCAGCCTTGCCGCTGTAAAACTGGTCCCTGGTTCTTCCGTGAACGGTTACCATATCCAGGCCGTTATATTCCAAGATTTTTGCAAATTCCACCGCATTGATGGAATCCGAGCTCCAGCCGGCCCTTATTTTGGCCGTAACAGGTTTATTGGACACTTTTTTTATTTTATTTATGATCCTTCCCGCCAGGTCAGGTTCTTTCATAAGGTAACATCCATCTTTGTTTTTAACTATCTTTGGAGCAGGACAACCCATGTTTATATCTATTATGTCAATATCTGACCTGGTATTTATGTATTTTTCAACAACATATGCCATAATATCAGGGTCGCTTCCAAAAATCTGCACTGACACAGGCCTGTTGCTTTCATTTATTTTCATCAGGTCTTCCGTTTTTTTGTCCTGATAATACAGGCCTTTTGCACTTATCATTTCGGTATGGACCAGACCTGCACCCATTTCTTTGCATATGGTCCTGTAGGTTATGTCCGTCACCCCCGCCATGGGGGCCAGTATTACATTGGTTTTCAGTTCAATTTTTCCTATTTTAAGCTTCTTCATATTGTATACTTATGTCTCCCGGGCTCAATATTTCTTCCTGGCCTTTTTCATTGATTACTGTCAGCCATCCATTAGTGTTGATATTTTTAACAAGAACTTTTCTCAGAGTCTTTCTGCCCTTTTTTATTACTCCTATTTCTTTGTCCCTATAAAGCAAATATTCATTATATATATCCAGGGCACCGGATGCCCTTCCAGTATTCTTAATTTCGTCATAATGGTTTTCAATCTCGCTTAATATTGTACCTATAAGCTTTTCTCTTTCCGCTTCCTGGCCGGTTTCCGCCTTAATGGATGTTATTTTTAAGTTTTTGATTTCTTCTTCCATGTTGACATTTATATTCAAGGATAATATTATGCCTGAACCTTTTGCACCTATGTCACTTTTTGTGTATGAAAAACTTTTTCCATTAATTATAACATCATTGGGCCATTTTATTCTGCAATCCAAACCGTACAGATTTTCTGCGGATTTCAATACAGATGAGCACCCGGCAACATCCATTAGGGGAAGGACTTGATCACTAGTCACGGATTTTAAAATAATGCTCAAATAAATATACTTATCCGACCCATATGGCCATTGGGTGCCTGATCTTAAAGGTTCCGATTGGTTTTCCGATAGTATGACAGTCCCGTCAGGACAGGATGCAAATATGTTTTTAGCTTTTGCAAGGGTAGAATTCAAACAGTCGTACTGTATGATAGACCGGCCAATTATATTTGTATTTAAATTTCTACTGATAGTGTTTAGATCATACATTTAAATCCCCCTATTATTAAGTTATGCAAGCGATAATATATCATCTATATTAAAAAGCAGTTCTTTTATATCTTCTAAGGTTAAGTCACCCATGTGGGCTATCCTGAATGTTCTTTCTTTTAATTCTCCGTAGCCGTTGGAAATAGCAAAGCCTCTCTTGCCTAACTCCAGGTTCAGGTCTCTGACGCTTATCTTCCTATTATTATCAACTGTTGTCATGGTGACGGAGGCATGCTTCTCATCTGCAAATAAGTTAAAGTTCTTTTTAGCCCAGTTCCTTGTGTATTCAGCCATGGCCAAGTGCCTGTCAAACCTGTTTTCAAGCCCTTCCTCCATTATCCGGTCCAATTGATAATCCAGGGCAAACATCAATGACAGGTTTGGTGTTGAGGGATACTGATAATCCTTCTTTTTTATGGTATCATACAAGAGTACCAAATCCAAGTAATATCCCCTGTTTTCTACATGTCTTGCTTTTTCCACAGCCTTCTCGGATATGGTACACATGGAGAGTCCCGGAGGCAGACCCAGGGCTTTTTGCGAAGATGTTATGCAAATATCTATTCCAAGCTTATCCGTCTCTATCTTTACACCTCCGGCAGAGCTTACCGCATCAACACAAAAAATAACATCCGGATACTTATTCATAACCCGGCTTATTTCATCAAGGGGGTTCATTACTCCTGTCGATGTTTCATTGTGAGTTATGGTAACCAAATCATACTTGCCTGTTTTTAAGGCTGCATCAACCATTTCGGGCTTTGTTACGGTCCCCGGCTTAGATTTGAACAAATCGGCCTGGATACCGTTTGAAAGGGCTATTTCATGCCACCTGTCGCCAAAGGAACCTATGGAAAAAATTGCAGCCCTTTCTTTCGTACAGCATCGCACGGCAGCTTCCATCAAGCCCGTACCCGAGGATGTGGATAATAAGATTTCATTTTCCGTATAAAACAATTTCTTAAGCTTGTTAGTAATACTTTTTTGAAGATTAGAGGCATCCTTGCTTCTGTGACCTATCATGGGAGTTGCCATTTTACTTAAAACGTCTTCCCCCACCTCAACGGGTCCCGGAACAAATAGCTTCTTGTGCATTTTTCCCTCCGCTCTATCTGATAAATATAATTTCTTTCTCCTTTTATATTACTTTATGAATTTTATGTCAAGCAATAATTTTTAAATGTGTTACAAGAAAGTAATTATTTTTAATGAGAAATGTTAACATTTTTTCTCCTTGACATATAGAATGTATTAGTATACTATTCTACTATGACACTAATACACGAAAGAAGGTGATAGGTTGGAATTTAACAATAATATACCAATATATTTACAAGTAATAGATAAAATCAAGCAGGATATTGTTTCGGGAAAGCTTAAACCCGGCGACAAAATGCCGTCATCAAGAGAGTATTCATATGAGTTGGGAATAAACTTCAATACTGTTGCAAGAGTATATAAGGAGTTGGAAAATGAGCAAATTCTATTTACAAAAAGAGGTTTGGGAACATATATAACAGAATCCAGGGAGCAAATTGAAGATCTAAGATATAGAATGGCAAAAAACCTGATTGTTTCATTCATAGAAGGAATGAAACAATTAGGTTACAGCAAAAAAGACATGATTAAGTTTATAGAAATTGAAAATAACAATATAGAAAGGATTGAATAAATTGAGTCGATTAATAATTAATGAACTGACAAAAAAATATTACAACAAAATTGCCCTGAGAAATGTTTCCCTGAATTTTGAACAGGGGAAAATCTATGGTCTCTTAGGACCTAACGGAAGCGGCAAAACTACCCTTATGAAGGTTGTGGCAGGACTTCACAAGCAAACAAGCGGTCATGTATTGATAAATGACCAGGTCTTATCCTATAAAACTAAGTCTTATGTTTCATACATGCCTACAGAAAACTATCTTTATTCCTCCTTTAAGGTGGTTGACATATTAAAATTCTATAAGGATATGTATAAAGACTTCAGGTATGATTATGCTCTTAATCTTCTAAATGATATAAATGTAAAACTTGATTATAAGGTTTCCAATTTGTCTTCCGGGGAAACAGCCAAGTTGAAAACCGTCATTGCCTTATCAAGGGATACAGACATATATCTGCTTGATGAACCTTTAAACGGTGTTGATGTTTTAGCAAGAGATACCATTATGGATATAATCGCAAAGTCCTACGGTGAAAATAAAATAATTATTATTTCAACACATTTAGTCAGTGAAATTGAAAAAGTACTTGATACCGTGGTTTTTCTGAAAGAAGGAGCCGTGGAGCTTTTTTTCGATGCCGAAGAATTAAGGCAAGAAAGGCAAATGTCAGTTGAGGGAATATATAAGGAGGTATTCGGAAATGATTAGTTTAATAAAGTATGAGTTTATAAGGAAGTATAAATTGGTTTCTATGATACTGATTACAATACTTGCATTGAATCTGCTCTTGCTTACTAAAGGAGCAGGGGGCAGTATGTTATTTCTTGTGGTATCACTTTCAGCCTTGTTTGTTTTTTACCTGGTGGATATCATAAAAATGTACAGCGATGACCTTAACAAAAAAACAGGTTACATGCTCTTTATGACACCCAACAGCGGCTATAAAATCATATGGGCTAAGCTGCTGGCAGCAATAATAGAAGGTGCCGGACTGGTATTGATATATTTCATATTTATATTGATAAACGGAGCTTATATTGTTGTTTCAATGGGTGATCAAATTGATTACAGTCAAATAGTAAGGGGTGTTAATCAGTTATTGTCCGGCACTTTTGGTTTCAACTTAGGTCATGTATTGGTATTATTAATCGCTGTACTTGCATTTTTAATAGCCTTTATTACAACGGTTTATACAGCTATGACCATTAGAAAAAGTATATTTTCTGAAATAAAATTTGGAGGTTTGTTCAGTTTCATAATATTTTTATTGATTAATTGGCTGCTTTCACTTGTATCAGATAAATTTCATGATATTATGACTCCTTATTATGATTCCATAAATGCTGTATCAAATGCAGGCAACATTTCAGCCGGAGGATTAGCTTTGATTCTTCTTCCCATAATTTCAGTCTTTATAATTCAGGCAATTGTTTTAACAGGATTTTCAGGGTATCTTTTAGAAAAGAAAATTAATTTATAATCTGGAGGAAAAATGAAAAAATTTATATGTTTGTTGCTGGTAATAATGGTTTTATCCTCAGGCTGTTCTTCATTGCATAAAGATGTTTCTGATATCATCACCCAAACATTAATCAATACAGCCGGACAGGAAAAAGCTGAAAAAAAAGAATCTCACACTCTTGCAGCCACAGATAAAAAGGCTTTTAACATAATAAGTTCCGTGGGTGATATAAGTATCGCAAGCCACCAATCCGACGATACCATAATAAATATTAATATGCGTTCAAGTGCAGGCACAAGGGAAAAGGCCGAGGAAATAATTGAAAACTACACTTACACCATCAAGGAGGAAAATAATACAATTGAAGTTGATACCTCATTTGAAAAACCTTTAAGCGGGGTAAATCTATCGGTTGATTTAGAAATATATATTCCTTCTACTATCAATGATGTTAAGATTTCAACAAATGTAGGTGATATTCACCTGAGCGGAATCAATGGAAATATAGATGTAAAAAGCAGCGTGAGTGAAGCCCTTATAGATAAATCGGAAGGCTCATACAATTTGCAGGTTGATGTAGGAGACATCAGATTAGTGGACTGTTTAGCTATCGGGAATTCAAATTTTCAAACAAGTACCGGAAATATGGAATTCTCTCTTGATATTACAAAATCAGACAGCATTACAGCCGAAACCGGGGTTGGGGATATTGAGATGGCAATAAAGGCTGATAAAGGATATCATGCAGTCATCAATGAATTCATGGAGGATGA
>DCDC01000140.1 GCA_002316225.1 Firmicutes bacterium UBA1065
AAATGGCAGGAAATATGGAGAAAGAATGAAACTTTTAAAGCAAAAGACGATACAAATCTGAAAAAATTCTACGCTCTTGTGGAGTTCCCGTATCCGTCAGGGGTAGGATTGCATGTGGGGCACATCCGTGCATATACTTCTCTTGAAGTAATCTCAAGAAAAAGAAGACTGGAAGGATACAATGTATTGTTTCCCATAGGATGGGACGCTTTCGGTCTTCCTACGGAAAACTATGCAATGCAGACAGGTAAGCATCCAAGAAAGGTTACTGATGATAACATCAAGGTTTTTACCGAACAGCTCAATGCTGCCGGCTATTCCTTCGACTGGTCAAGAAGTGTTGATACGACAGATCCCGAGTATTATAAATGGACTCAATGGATCTTTGTGCAGTTGTTCAAGCACGGGCTGGCTTACAAGGATAAAACCTATGTAAACTTCTGCAACTCCTGTAAGGTTGTACTTGCAAATGAGGATTCCCAAAACGGTATTTGCGACCGTTGCGGCAGCCAGGTTGTTCAAATGGAAAAAGACGTATGGTTTTTGAAAATCAGGGATTATGCGGATAAACTCCTGGAGGGTCTCGATGAAGTCGATTATTTGCCGCGAATAAGACTTGAGCAGGAAAACTGGATAGGCCGATCTTACGGTGCCGAAGTCGATTTTAAGCTAAAGGATACAGAGGATAATTTAAGAGTATTCACCACAAGACCGGATACCTTGTACGGGGTAACCTTCATGGTAATGGCTCCCGAGCATCCCTTGATTAAGAAATATGAACAAAAAATCCAAAACATGGACCAAATAAGAGCCTACCAGGAAGAAAGCAAAAAGAAAACAGAGTTTGAAAGGGTCCAGCTGGCAAAAGAAAAGACCGGTGTGGAAATAAAGGGCTTGACTGCCATCAACCCCGTTAACGGAAAAGAAGTTCCCATTTGGGTTGCCGACTATGTTATGATGGGCTATGGAACAGGTGCTATAATGGGTGTTCCGGGCCACGACCAAAGAGACTGGGAATTTGCAAAGAAATTCAATATTCCCATAATTGAAGTCATAGCCGGAGGAAATATTGAAGAAGCAGCTTTTACGGATGTGGAAGACGGAATATTGATAAATTCTGACATGATTAATGGGTTAAGAGTAAAAGACGCAATCGAAAAGATAACAAATTATTTGGTTGAAAACAAGCTTGGAGAAAGAAAAGTAAACTACAAGATGAAGGATTGGGCCTTCAACAGGCAGAGATACTGGGGAGAGCCGATTCCTATAATTTATTGCAATCATTGCGGCATGGTTCCCGTACCGGAAGAAGAGCTTCCCTTGTTATTGCCTGAAGTTGAAAATTATCGCCCTTCCGAGTCTGGAGAATCACCCCTGGCTAACATACCTGAATGGGTAAATGTAAAATGTCCTGTATGCGGTGAGGATGCAAAGAGAGAAACAGATACCATGCCTCAATGGGCAGGGTCCTCATGGTATTTCTTAAGATACATTGACCCACATAACAAAGAGGAATTAGCATCAAAAGAAAAGTTAAAATACTGGGGTCCCGTTGACTGGTATAACGGAGGCATGGAGCACGTTACAAGGCACATGATATATTCAAGGTTCTGGCACAGGTTCCTCTACGACATAGGAGTAGTGCCCTTTAAAGAGCCATATGCCAAACGTACGGCTCAAGGTCTGATACTTGGTGCAGACGGAGAAAAAATGTCCAAATCGAGAGGAAATGTTGTTAATCCAAACGAAATAATAGATGAATACGGTGCGGATACCTTAAGAACCTACATCATGTTCATCGGAGACTATGAAAAGTATGCCATTTGGAATGATTCAAGCGTTAAGGGTTGCAGAAGGTTCCTTGAAAGGGTCTGGAAAATGCAGGAGATGTTAAGTGACGAAGAAGGCTATTCAGACAAGCATTTAACCCTCATGCACAAGACCATTAAAAAGGTCAGCGAAGATTTTGAAGCCATGAAATTTAACACGGCAATAGCGGCCATGATGAGCTTTGTAAATGAAATTTATGACGATGGATACATTACAAGGGATGAATTAAAAACCTTCATCACCCTCCTTTATCCGGTGGCCCCTCATATAACTGAGGAAATATGGCAGGAACAAGGGTTTGAAGGCATGCTGAACCAAACGGCATGGCCTGCCTGGGATGAAGATAAAACGGTTGATGATGTAATAGAGCTTCCTGTCCAGGTAAGCGGTAAGGTAAGAGGAAAAATAATGGTTTCTAAGGACGCTGATTTAAATACGGCAAGGGAACTGGCAGAAGCCGATGAAAACATTGCAAAGTACCTGGAAGGAAAAACTAGGGTAAAAGAAATATACATTCCGGGTAAAATATTTAACATAGTAGTCAAATAACTATTATCCTATCCATATACACACTATGTCATCCTGAGTGAAGCGAAGGATCTCAAGAGATCCTTCGGGCTAAAGCCCTCAGGATGACACTATGGGATATTCATAGCAATGACAAAAATATTATTCATGGCAATGGTTGCGTATATTGACAAATTATTAATCTCCCATAAAAAATGGGAGATTTTTTATGCCACAATACAAAAAGGTTTACATAAATAAATTTATGTAAACCTTTTTGTATTGTCAATATTTGTCAAACATCTTTCGCTAACTTAAAAGAGGGGTAACACATATAATGCAAGGGAGGGGTGAATTTATGTTTGATGTAAGAAAGTATTACAATACATATCCCTATTCCTTCAGAGGATATGGGGCTTACAATCCAATGATGATGAGCTGCTTCTGTACGAAATCATATTTCAGGGTCTTGAATGCTATAGATTTGCCTTTGGATGTTCAGGTCAACGACATACTCATGGCCGAAAACTTAAGAATGGGAGAGTTTACAAAATATGTGAAACTTCCTCCTTCATCCTACCGTATAATGCTCCATTCAGCAGATGATGACTTGTTATTTGAATCGGATATAAACATAGATTATAACCTGGCATACACAGGGGTAATTTCTGCAGATATTGAAGATAGAAAAGATATTTGCATATTAATGGTGCCTGAGCAAAAAATCCATCACATGGGACCCAATATTGCAGCTTTGAGGATGGCAAACTTATGCGATGATTTGGAAGAAATTGTTTTATCCGCATCAGACGGGACTGTTTTGTTTTCTGGCATAAAATTTGGGAAAGTATCATGCAATGTGGCTGTTCCTTCGGGAAGGTATACCTTGAATTTAAAGAAAGCAGATGGAACAAAAATTTTAGAATATAAGCTGGATGCCGCCCCTTACATGCATTATACCCTGTTTGTTGCCGGGAAAGAAAAGGATGGAAGCATAAGGATCATAGTGCCTGAAGACGGAGTAAATTACCTGGATCTTTGCTGAAGGAACTGACCCCCGTCCTCTTGGCGCCCTTGTAATAAGAGGAGGATTATGCTATAATTCATCCTATAAAACAATGAGGTGGGTTATGAAAACAATAGGAATAATAGGGGGTATGGGACCACTTGCCACGGTCCACTTGTTTGAAAGAATAGTATTGAGGACCAAGGCGGAAAAGGATCAAGACCACATAAGAATAATAATTGACAACAATACCAATATTCCGGACAGGACAAAGGCCATCTTAGGTCAAGGAGAAAGTCCCGTAAATGAATTGGTCAGGTCAGCCAAGATGCTTGAAAAGAGCGGTGCTGATTTTTTAATTATGCCTTGCAACACTGCTCACTATTTTATAGACCAAATAAAGAAGAATGTTGAGATTCCCCTTATCAACATGCCGGAGGAGGCAGCCAGGTATACCTGTGAAAAGTATGGAAAGGATGCGGTTGTGGGTATAATGGCTACCGACGGAACCATTAAAACAAAAATTTATGAGAACTATTACAATGAATTGGGCATCAAAACTCTTATCCCTGTAAGAACCCAAGCCCATATCATGGAATTTATTTATGATGTGATAAAAAAAGGCAATTACGGTGCAGGCCCGGACCTCTTTTTCAAATGCCTGGAAGAATTAAAGGAATTGGGAGCAAATGTATTTTTATTGGGATGTACCGAACTTTCAGCCGCACAATATTTGTATAAATTCGAAGGATCCTTCATCAATCCCATGGAAGTACTGGCAGAAAAGGCCATACTATATGCAGGCGGAGACCTTAACAAGGATGGAATTAATTGAGCAGGGACAGTATGTATAATCATTGAGTGAACAGGTAATAAAAAATCAGCTTGAATATTACGAACGTTTATTATATAATCATAAAAAAACATTCGTCGGAGTTAATATGAAAAAGTATAAGAGAAATCAAAGAATCGGCGCATT
>DCDC01000168.1 GCA_002316225.1 Firmicutes bacterium UBA1065
GAGGCAGGGTTCATATCTTTAATAATCCCATTTATAAAACCTTGTTTAATGTCAGCCAGTATATAATCAATGCAGGCTTAGCCGCATTGATATATGTATATATTGACGGAATATTTAATTTCGGCCTTGAATTCTTTAACCCTATTGCCAGTGTGTTGTGCCTACTTGCATATTTGTTTTTAAATTCATTTTTTATAGCAGTTTTAATGTCCATACTTTTAAAGGAACGGTTGGCATATATTTGGAAAAACTACCTTTTAGGCTTTGTCAATATAGCTTTGGTAGGTTTGCTGGGCATTATAGTTGCCTTTTCCTACGATAGATTCGGAACTACGGGTATCCTCTTATTCTTTATTCCCCTTATGTTTGCAAGGTACACCTTTAAGCTTTATTTGGACATGCGCAGGAATTATTTTGAAACCTTGAATGTTCTTGTACGTGCCATAGAAGCAAGTGACCCCTACACATCCGGTCACTCCATGCGTGTCAGCGCATATGCCGAAGCAATAGCAAGGCAACTTGGACTTCCCCAATCTAAAATTGACTTGTTGAAGAGCGCTGCCCTCCTTCACGACATAGGCAAAATAGGTATCGATAAAAATATACTCAATAAAAAAGGAAAATTAGAAAAAGAAGAATTTGAAACGATAAAATCCCACCCGGAAATAGGGGCGGCAATAATTGCGGATTTAAGTTATCTGTCGAATATTTCGGACATAATCAGGCATCACCATGAAAGAAACGACGGCAAGGGTTACCCGGACGGATTGGACCACGACAAGATACCCTTGGAAACATCCATACTCACCATTGCGGACGCATTCGATGCCATGACGACAAACAGGCCTTACAGGCCTTCCCTGAGTCTTGAATCAGCCCTTCAGGAAGTAATAGACAACGCGGGTACCCAGTTTAACCCGGATATTGTAGATGAAGCCGTAATAGCTTTAAAAAAAACATTTTTCAGATTAGCCGAAGAGAAGGAAGATTATGGTTTTTGAAATAATACTTTTTTCCATATTATCAATCATAACTGCAATAATAATTCTCTTGTTAAATAGAAGAAGCTTTGACTTAAAAAACTACAACCCGAATATAAGGGGCTGGAAAGTATTGATAACGGCAGCAGTAATAAAGATTACTGCTGAGTTTTTATTTAAGAAATTCACAGATGTAACCCTGCTTCGAATACTGTCTCTTAACTGGGTCATTTATTTCGGTCTTATTTATGTTTCAATATTAAACATAAAAAAATCTTTCATGATGCTGGTATTTTTAGGCACCTTGTTTAATTTTGCTGCGATTGCGGCAAATGGTTTTAAAATGCCCGTCTATGTATCAGACTTGCTTTCTGATGTGGAAGCAAAAAAAATGTTTCTTCTTTCCGGAAAAGACTTGGTCCATACCCTTCTTACCGAAGAAACCAAATTAAAATTCCTGTGTGATATTATTACCCTGCATCCCCCCTATCCTTTTCCCAAAGCAATCAGTGTGGGAGATGTATTTCTCTTTGCCGGTGTTTTTGCTTTTTGGCAAGACTTGTTTTATGAAAGTTCAAGGAACTTGGAAAAAAAGCCTGCAAATAATCAAAGAAGCTAATATTGTCGCCGCATGGGACAAAAGGCCCACCTTTAAGGTATACCTGTAATTTGAAATTCCCACCGAGCCGTAATAAACAGCACATATGTAGAAGATTGTTTCTGATGAACCCATGATAACCGATGCACACCTTCCCACATATGAATCCGGCCCGTTATTATCCAAAATTGTCTGAAACACTCCCAAAGAGCCCCCTCCTGACAAGGGTTTTACTATAACAAGCGACAGTAATTCTGCCGGTAACCCAATTAATGAAGTTACCGGTTTTAATATACCCTCAATAAAGTCTTCTGCCCCTGATTGCATGAATAAATTGATTGCAAAAATAATAGCCAATATGTAAGGAAATATTTTTAAGGCGGATTTGGCCCCATCCAGGGCCCCCTCCACGAAAGCTGAATATACATCTACATCCTTACATATTCCATAAAACAATATCAAACCTATCAATGAAGGCAGCAGCAAATTTGATGTATTCATGGCTCCTTCCTTTCATAATATTTGCCCAGCAATACCGCAACCATTGTTGAAATTGCGGTCACTATCATAGTGGGTACAATGATTTCCGAAGGGTTTAGAGAACCCGAATCAGCTCTTAATTTAATAATGTTTAAGGGTATCAGCTGGATTGAGGAAACGTTGATTATGACAAACATGCACATGGCCTTGGTGGCTGTTTTTTTGTTAGGGTTGGCCTTCTGCATTTCATCCATGGCCTTGATTCCAAAGGCAGTGGCCGAATTACCAGTTCCCAGGAGGTTGGCGGCTAATGTCAGCAAAATGGCATTTACGGCTTTCGGATTGCTTTCCGCATCCTTGAACAAATATCTTATCAAGGGTTTTAAGAAGCCTGACACTTTATTTAATATATCCGTTTTTTCCGCTATCCGCATCAAGCCGGTCCAAAAAGCCATAACTGAAATTAAATTCAATATAAGATCCACTGATTTTTCTAGCTCAAAAAAAAGAACATTTGTAACAGTTTCCGGACTTTTATTCAGAAAAGAAAACAAGAGCCCTAAGAAAACTAATCCTAACCACAATTTATTCATAATATCCTACCTGATGTTTCTCAAAAAATAAACAGACATATT
>DCDC01000115.1 GCA_002316225.1 Firmicutes bacterium UBA1065
TAGAATTATTCGTGTCCGAAACCGTGAGCGTATATTTTATTATTCTTCTTTGTAATCTTTGTCATTAAAATAAGCCACGGTGATTCGTGGCTTTATTTATATCAGCTCATACACATCATTTGCATACTGGACAGGGTCGTCGATAGTTAATCCTTCAATGAGCAGGGCTTGGTTAAACAATACGTTTGAATACTTCTTAAGTTTTTCCCTGTCATTTTCATAGGCATCTTTTAACTTCTCGTAGATTTTATGATTTGTATTTATTTCAAGTATCTTCTGGGCATGAATGTCTGCCGGTTTGTCAGGCATAGCCTTTAATACCTTTTCCATCTCTATTGATACCTCTCCTTCTGTAGCAAGGCACACGGGATGGGTTTTCAGCCTCTTTGAAGCCCTTACCTCCTTAACCTTGTCACCTAAGGCTTCCTTCATGAAAGCAAAGAGGTCCTTGTTTCCTTCATCAATGCCTGAGCTGTCTTTGCCTGCATCTATGTCAATATCGGAGCTTGAAATATTTTTAAATTCCTTGTCCTTGTAAGTCAGGAGAACTTTTATGGCAAATTCATCTATTTCATCTATGAAGTAAAGAATTTCATATCCCTTGTCCGCTATAAGCTCTGCCTGAGGGAGCTTTGACAGCTTGTCGATACTTTCTCCGGTGGCATAATAGATATACTTTTGGTCTTCCTTCATCCGGCTTACATATTCATCAAGGGTTACCAGCTTTTTCTCATGGGATGAATAGAACATTATTAGGTCCTCAAGGGTTTCCCTGCTTATTCCCCAATCGCTGTACAAGCCGTATTTCAAGGTCCTGCCGAATTGTTTATAAAACTTTTCGTAATTTTCCCTTTCGTCCTTAAGCATAGACAAGAGCTCGCTTTTTATTTTTTCATTGAGCTTCTTGGCAACAAATTGAAGCTGCCTGTCATGCTGGAGCATTTCCCTTGAAATATTGAGGGAAAAGTCGGGAGAATCCACCAAGCCCTGGACGAAGCCGAAATAATCAGGCAGGAGTTCGCCGCATTTCTTCATGATCATGACACCGTTGGAATAAAGCTCCAGGCCCTTCTCAAACTCCTTGGTATAGTAATCAAAGGGTGCTTTTGCCGGGATATAGAGGATTGCGTTGTAGCTGACTGCTCCTTCGGTGCTTACATGGATATATTTCAAAGGATTATCGAAGCCGAAATGTTTTTCCTTGTAAAATTTCACATAATCTTCTTCCTTAAGCTCATTTTTATTCTTTCTCCAAATGGGCACCATGCTGTTTAGAATTTCGTCTTCGTAATAGTCTTCATATTCATTCTTGCTTCCCTCTTTCAGCCTTCTTTTTTTCATCTTCATCTTGATGGGGTATTTAATGAAGTCCGAATAAGTTTTTACCAGGCGTTTAAGGTTGTAAGGATCAAGGAATTCATCGTAATCTTCATCTTCCGTGCTTGGCTTTATCTTCAAAATAACGTCTGTTCCGACCTTATCTTTTTCGCAGGGACTTATGGTATAACCATCAATGCCGGATGATTCCCATTTGTAAGCTTTTTCGGAGCCTTCCTTTCTGCTAATGACCGTAACTTTCTCGGCAACCATGAAGGCGGAATAAAATCCAACCCCGAATTGGCCTATTATGTCAATGCCTTCTTTCAGTTCATTTTCTTCTTTAAAATCAAAAGACCCGCTTTTAGCGATGACACCCAAATTTGAATCCAGCTCTTCCTTTGTCATCCCTATACCGGTATCGGATACGGTCAGTGTCCTCTCATCCTCGTCAGGGGTAATTCTTATGTAAAAGTCATCTTTATTAAAAACAAGGTCCTTGTTGGTCAAATACAAATAATAGCTTTTATCAATGGCATCGCTGGCATTGGATATAAGTTCCCTTAAAAAAATTTCCTTGTGGGTGTAAATGGAGTTGATCATTAGGTTCAAAAGCCGCTTTGACTCGGATTTAAATTGTCTTTTAGCCATTTTATCCTTCCTTTCCTAAGAATAATTCCTGATGACTGTTAGCACTCAGAACGGCTGAGTGCTAAACTTATTTTATCAAAACTGATTCAATTGTCAATAGGAATTAATAATTGGTTAGGAAAGGTCCTGCATAATTTGCAGGTGCCGTATATTTTGACCAGGGTATTCCATGTGTTGATATCAACTACTCCTGTAGGAGGAAGCATGCTTCTTTCCTGGAAGGACCTTACAGCTTCCTGTGTTTTTATGTCATAGAGGTCATTAATCTCCAATTTCGGGTAATTTTTATATTTTTCGCTGAATTTATTAAGTATAATTTTGATATTATAAACTATATCTTTTCTATCGCCTAATTTGACCTCTTCAAATTCGGGGATGTGGACGGGTATGCTGCCCGCCAACTTATTTCTTTTTAAATATTCATTATATTCATGAACAAGTTTTTCCAGTGTAAGAAGATCAAGAAAACCGGTTGCGGGAAGTCCCTTCATAATCTGAAAGGTCCGTATGACATTTTCGGTGGCTTCGTCATACACACCCGTCACTTCTGCCGCAGGCAGATTAGGATACAGTTTTCTTATAATTGCCAGGTATTGCTGGATTTCTGAAATCATACTAACTCCCTCTATGCACTTCTGTTTTGATTAATTGTATTTTGGTACACCTCGTTAATTTTTTTCCATGTTTCTACGTCAACCACCCCTGTTATTGGAAGACCGTAAAGGCTCTGGAAAACAATTACGGCAGCTGTTGTATCGGGACCGAATATTCCGTCGATTTCAACGGGCATTATTTCGGGGTGCCGGCCGGAAGATATGGTATTTAGCATTATTTCAAGGAAAAGGATTATGGGGTATTCAAGGCCCATGTTTTCGGTTAAATCTATTCCTATGTAAGGAAGCAAGGGCAGCCTGATTTCTTCCAAAGAAGTTGACAAGAGAATTGTATAGGCTTCTCTGAATAATGCGTTCAAAGTTTCCTGATTAACGATACCTGTAGGTGTTAAATTCATTATTATTTGAAATCGCCTGATTGCTTCTGCAGTTTCGGGGCCATAGAAGTTATCTATTGCAACGGGCTCTATTTCATCATATCTTTGTGATATGGTATTTATGAAAAATTCTATGTAGGCCACTATGGGCAAGGTCGCTCCCTCCAGCACTATGCCCGAATACAGTTCCTGAAGTTCTTCATAAGTGAGTCCCCCAGATATTAACTCGGCTATATTTGCAACGGCAATATAAATAAAACGTATCCGGTACCAGGTTTCGCTGTCTACAATCCCCGTTACGGGCAAGTTGAATACTTCCTGAAAAACTCTTACGGCATTTTCAGTTTCTTCACCAAAGTATCCGGTTATTTCAATTTTAGGTATTAGGGGGAATTCATTACTTATTACGCTTAAAGAATGCTGCATCCTGAAAACGTCTATTCCCGAGTCCCCCAGGGAAAGGGGCCGGCCTGGATAAGTTTCCCTGATTAATTCCGGGGCTGTGCTTTCAACTATGGTTATGTCATCCCCGTAATAATACTTTAGGATTTCTTCAGCCGTGTAGCCTTGATTGGCCAAATCAACGCTGCCCCATTGGAACATTCCGCTGCATTGGGTGATTCTCCCGTCACAGAAGGCTGCAAACAAGGGCTCAATATGACCTTGCCTGGTAATGTACTGGTTGAAGATTTCATTTGCAATGTTGGAGACACTGTCAAAAATACCTCTCTCATGGACATAAGCCTGGTCGTACTGGGTAGTGTTGGTAATGTCAAAGTCATAGCCTCTAGACCTGTACCATTCGGTAAATATCCTGTTCATGGCTATGGAGGTTATGGCGTGAATATTAGCCCTGATGGCCTCTTCCGGCCACGTGGGATACAGTTCGCTGGAAGCTACATTTTTAATATAGTCCAAAAAGGGTACGGTTACATTAAGGGCCTCTTCATCGGGGGCTCCCAAGTGTACGGTAATATATAGGGGAAAGGGCACAATGACATGGGGAAGTCTGTCATTGGGGATAACCACATTAACATCAGATATATTATCGGATATAGTATCAGATATACTCATGGAATCACCTGACTTTCATCATTGCATTAAACTCATCTCGTCTATGTAAGGAAGAGGTTCGCCAAATCTAAACAGCCTGTAGACTTCTATTAACCTGTTCCAGGTAGCTTCATCGACGATGCCGTTGGGCTTAAGACCGTAATATTGTTGAAAAGCTTTGACTGAAGCAGTAGTTTCAGGACCAAATACGCCATCCGGCTGAACAAAGGGAATTTCGGGAATGAGAGTTGAAATAAAAGCCAATATCTCCTGTATGATGAATACCCCCGGTCTTGCCGAGCCTTCGCTGTACAAGACATCGGGATAAATAAGGGAGGGAAGCTGAATGGCTGCGGGAGGAAGCTCTCTAAGTATTCCCAGAACACCCTGGTACATTTCCGTCCATGTTTTTTCATCAATCAAGCCTGTAGGAGGAAGGTTCATGGTTTTTTGAAATTCGATTATGCCATCCCTTGTTTGAGGCCCATAAATACCGTCAATATCAACCGCAGGAATCGAATCGTAATAAGCAGATAATACATTCAAAAAAAACTGGACCATTTGAACCCTTGGTATTATTTGAACTCCTTCATTCACTTCCGTGATATCTTCAACCACATCACCAACTAATACCCCCCGGCTGGAAAGCTCCGCAAGCCTTACTACCGATGCATGTATGTCGCCCATTTTAAACCAGGTAGCAGTGTCGATGATACCTGTTTCGGGAAGATCAAATATCCTTTGAAATTCCTTAACCGCAATTTCCATATTTTCGTCAAAAATGCTGTTGACCGGTGATAATATGGGTATGGCCGGATAATTTGCAGATATTATGTTTAAGGCTGTTTTTGCCATAAGTACGTGTTGGTTGTCATCACCAAGTTTAAGGGGTGATGAAGGATATGTTTTCTGGATTGCCGACAGACTCATAAAACACCTCACACATTGGATTCATCAATGGGGCTTGACGGTATTATCAAGGTTCTTTGTCCCGTATCTTCATCACCGCCCTGCCTTACGGGTATCAGGTTTATGTTGAAATTGGTAGTTATGTCGGGAAAAACTCTCAAATCAATTATATTTTGGGTATAATACCCGATTGCCTGTACTCTCAAATTATAGGTCGTGAAAAAATATTCACTGCTTTCTAAAGGATTTTCAGGGTCATATACAACAGGGACAGCCATCCTGGGAACTTTTCCGCTTATATCCGTCACCAAATGGTACAAGGCCTCTTCATTTCCCTCAGGGTCTGTTACATACAAGGTAACAACGGCATCCGGTACGGGCAGGGCACCTAAGGCCGTGTTTACGGTTACATTTACATAACCTGTTTGAATCCTGGAAGAGTTTTCGAGCAGGATAACCTCGTTTAATAATGGAGATTCAGTGGTTGTCTGGGTTTTTTTTATTTTATTCCTGGCTAAATAGGGAGTATTCCGATTCCTTCTGTACATAAATACACCTCGCAATAAATACCCGATTCCTTGTGATTCGGACTAATAAAATATATGTACACAAATGACTATTATGAGATGTTTTCTCAAAAAATCCTTGACAAAGCAAGAACCCGGTTGTATAATCAACTTTGCTGTTTACGGCATCATGCGGATGTGGCGGAATTGGCAGACGCACTAGACTTAGGATCTAGCGCAGCAGCGTGGGGGTTCGAGTCCCTTC
>DCDC01000009.1 GCA_002316225.1 Firmicutes bacterium UBA1065
TTAATTTCTGGTATCATTATATATTGAGAAAATATCTCTTCAATTCTTATTCTGTCTCTGATATCAGCTTTTATAAAAACATAATTTGGATTATTTGATACTTCTTTTAAGTTTTCTAAATTTCCAGCATAAGTCAAAGCATCTAAATTTATAACTCTATATTCCGGATGCTTGTCCAACATAAACTTTACAAAATTGCTGCCAATAAAACCTGCCCCACCTGTAACTAAAATAGTTTTCATGTTTTTGGCTTCTCCTCATCATAGTATTTCTTTTAAATATCTGTCTAAAGCATCCTCCCAATTTGGCAATCTCATAAAACCGTTTTTATCAAGATTTTCTTTAGATAACCTGGAATTTAGAGGTCTTTTGGCTTTAGCAGGATACTCTGAAGAAGATATAGGATTTACCTTTATATCAATACCAGCTTTTTTAAATATTAAAAAAGCAAATTCATACCAGCTGCAATAACCTTCGTTTACACCATGATATGTTCCATATTTTGCAGTTTGAATCATATCACAAATAAGAATTGCTAAATCTCTGGAATATGTTGGTGCTCCAATTTGGTCATTTACTACATTTATCTCATTTTTCACCTGTGCTGACTTCAACATAGTCTTTACAAAATTGCTGCCATTTTTGCCAAATAACCATGAGGTTCTGATTATGAAATGCTTTTCTACTATATCTCTGACAACTTGTTCTCCTTGTGCTTTGGAATAACCGTAGTAATTTATTGGATTTGTTTTCTTGCTTTCATGATGGGGTTCAGAACCTTGTCCATCAAAGACATAATCACTGCTGATGTATACCATTTTTGCATCTATTTTTTTACAAGCTTCTGCAATGTATCTTGTTCCTTCTACATTGACAGAATAACATTTTTCTCTTTCATCTTCTGCTTTATCAACAGCGGTATATGCTGCACAATGGATTACAACATCAGGTTTACAATTTAGAATGTATTCTTGTGTTTGATCTTTATCACTTATATCAAATTCAGTTCTGCTTACGTCAATAGTTTCAATTCCTAACTCATTGAGCCTTTTAACAACATCATATCCCAGTTGACCATTTACACCTGTAGCTAAAACTTTGATGCTGAAGTTAACATCGCTGTCTTTTAGAAAGGGAGCATTTAAGTCCTTCTGTGATAGAATAGGATTTTCAATACCCCATTCTATACCCAGTTCAGGGTCATCAAATCTTATGCTTCTGTCATGTTCATCAGAATAATATTCATCAACCTTGTATTGTACTTCTGCATCATCAGTTAAAGTTAAAAAAGCATGCCCAAAACCTTTAGGTATAAACAGTTGCTTTTTATTTTCTGCAGACAATTCAATGCTAAACCATTTTTTATATGTATCAGAGCCTTTTCTCAAATCGACAACTGTATCGATTATTGCTCCTCTGGTACACCTAACCAGTTTTGCTTGTGCTTTCGGATTAATTTGAAAATGAATTCCTCTAAGGGTTCCTTTTTGTGCTGAATAAGACTGATTATCCTGAATAAATTCAACATCAATCCCATTATCTGCAAATTTATTCTTAGTATAGGTTTCCGTAAACCAGCCTCTGTAATCACCAAATACATCTGTTTCAATAATTAATAGCCCTTTAAACTTAGTTTTTGTTACTTTCACAAAATTCACTGCTCCTCTGTAATTTATAAATTATTCATACCGAATATTAATAGCGAATCTTGCCTTCGGCTACTCTCCTTAAATGCTCTCCATAGGGCGAGTTACCGTATCTTTCAGCTGATTTCAGAATAGTTTTCTCATCTATCCATTGATTGAAATATGCTATTTCCTCCGGTGCAGAAATCTTTATGCCCTGGCGTTTTTCTATCATTTGTACAAAATCTGTTGCTTCAACAAGACTGTCAATAGTTCCGGCATCTATCCATGCATAACCCCTTCCCAAAAGTTGTACATTAAGGGTTCCATCCTCAAGATATATACGATTTATATCTGTGATTTCTAATTCTCCTCTTGCAGAGGGCTTAACTTTCTTTGCATACTCAACCACACGATTGTCATAAAAGTATAAACCGGTAATACAATAATTTGATTTGGGATTTTTAGGTTTTTCTTCTATAGAAATAACTTTTCCATATTCATCAAACTCAACAATTCCAAATCGTTCCGGGTCATGAACAAAATAACCGAAAATTGTAGCTTTACCCTGTTCTGCACTCTCAGACGCCTTTTTAAGCATCAATGTGAAGCCATTACCATAAAATATATTATCGCCTAGTATCATGGCACATGTATCATTTCCTATGAAATCTTCACCAATAATAAAAGCCTGGGCAAGTCCATCCGGTGATGGTTGTTCTTTATATGATATCTTTATTCCAAATTGTTTGCCATCACCTAATAAGCTCTTAAAATTAGGTGAATCCTGTGGAGAAGAAATAATTAATATGTCTCTGATACCTGCTAACATAAGAGTAGATAGCGGATAATATATCATTGGTTTATCATATACAGGTAAAAGTTGTTTGCTTGTTATCATTGTCAGCGGATACAGACGAGTTCCTGATCCGCCGGCCAATATAATACCCTTCATAATTTAACCCTTTTTTCTTTGTTAGATTTACTAATTCTTTCACTTTTTACTTGAAGAAGTTCGGCAAGGATAATTAATGTATTCTTTGCTGTTAAGCCTAAAGATTTCCCTTTATCTTTGATAAATAACTTTTACAAGCTTTAATCAGCATAAACTCTATTAATGTCAGTTTAAAAAAAATCTTAACTATTAGAGTCATAAATGGTGAAAGGTTGTAATATTTTTTTAAAATTTTAAGTTTACTGTTTAGTGAAATCTTTCGCCTCTCTATATCCGACGAAATAGATTTTTTTAAGCTTACTGAGTGATGATGGACATAATTATGATTCAAAATTAATATGGTCTTTAAATTTTTACTCTTGAGCTTAATACCTAAAGTTGTTTCTTCACAAAACAAAAAAATATCTTCATCATACATTCCATACTTTATCATTAGTTCGGCATTAACCATTAAAAGTGAACCTACTACACATCCACCTCGCATTGGGTGTTTGAATTATTATAATAAATATCTTTATAAGACATTTTATTAAAAAATTTATTATAGATTGAACTGGCAGATAAAATATATTCTATTTTTTTAGGAACACGCCAGGCAACAAGCGGTTGAAATTCTCCATTTGGTTGTTTTGGTATTGCTGAACAAACAGCAACATCTTTATTATTTATTAAAACTCTTAATAATTCTAATATACATTCTTCATCAAACTCAACATCCGGATTTATTATTAAAATATAACTTGAATTTAGCTGTTCATATGAATATCTTATTCCAATGTTATTACCATATCCATATCCACCGTTTTTTTCAGTTTGAATAACTCTAATCTTTTCATTCTGATTTCTTCTTAACAACTCAAATGAATCATCTGTAGAACAATTGTCCACGATTACAATATTATCAAAGACTTGATAATTCCTAATGTTTTCCAGCAATGTCATTGTTGTTTCATAATCATTATAGTTTAAAACCACACAGCTTGTTTTCATTAGCTATTCTCCCTAATTTATAAGTACCAAAGCTTTCATCTAAATCACTGTTTAAATCAACTTTATACATTCGTATCCTACTCGAAGGTATAAATCCCGTATTTAAAAGGCCACTATTCAGTAGCAGCGGTTTCAGCTAATGTAATGTGATTATACCTGTCCAAACTCACACCTGGCCTACCGATGGAATAATACTCCACACCGGCTCTTTGCATTTCTTCAATATCATAAATATTTCTCCCGTCATAAACAAGAGGTGTTATCATTAACTTTTTATATTCAGCAGGTTTAACAGCTTTAATTTCTTCCCATTCGGTAAAAATAAAGCATACATCGGCGCCCTTTAATGCATCCGCAGGACATTTAACATATGTTACACTACCATTTCCAATCTTTCCTTCAGGATACTTATTCTTAAAATTTTCTGTTCCAACAGGATCATAGGCATAAATATAAGCCCCTTGTTCCAATAATAAAGGAACATTATCCAGTGAAGGGCTTTCTCTTAAATCATCAGTCCCAGGCTTATAGGTAAGTCCTAACACTGCAACCTTTAATCCGTTGAATTTAATAAGCCGCCTGCATGCCTTCTTATATAAAATTGTCTTTTGATCTTTGTTTACATCAATTGCAGCTTTAACAGTTCTTAATTCATAACCATGCTTCCTTGCAAGATGCACCAAAGCCATTGTATCCTTTGGAAAACATGACCCTCCGTAACCAATGCCGGCATTTAAGAATTTGCTTCCTATACGCTCATCAAAACTCATGCCCCTTGCCACATCCTGTACATTTGCACCAACCAATTCGCACAGGTTAGCAATATCATTCATATATGATATTTTAAGAGCTAAGAAATCATTAGAAGCGTACTTAATCATTTCTGCAGAACGCCTGCTTACTGAAACTATAGGCAGATTGAATGGTTTATAAATTTTCATTAATAAATCTTCAGCCCATTTGCTTTCAGTGCCAATAATAATTCTTGCTGCATGAAGAGTATCATGAACAGCGGAGCCTTGGGCCAAAAACTCAGGATTAGAAGAAACTTCAACCCTTACATCATTAATTATAAAATCTTTTAAAAGTTGTTCAACTTTATCGTTAGTCCCAACCGGAACAGTTGATTTAACAACAACAAGACAGTCCTTTTCAACAGACTCGGCTATCTGTCTCGTCACAGTTTCTATATATGATAAATCAACAGAACCATCCGGCAGCATAGGTGTGCCTACCCCTATAAAAATAGCATCTGCATCCTTATACGCTGATTTATAATCAGTTGTATAATCAATTCTCCCTGCAGCATAGTTTTTCCGCATCAGTTCTTCCAAACCTGCTTCATAAATTGGAGAAAGCCCATGTTTCATCATATTAACTTTATCTTCATCGATATCTACACAGGTAACACGGTGACCAATTTCAGCAAAACATACCCCTGCCACTAAACCAACATATCCTGTTCCTGCTACTGCTATTTTATACTTTCGACTCATATCCAACCTGCTACTTTCTCTCATA
>DCDC01000034.1 GCA_002316225.1 Firmicutes bacterium UBA1065
TTGAATATTTTTTCCGAAAGGTATCTTTCATGCTCAGTTTGTATGTCTGTTCCCCATTTAACCGGATATTCGAAGTTGTCATTGTTCTTCATTAAAATATCAACTGCCTCGGTGTAGGTAATTCTTCCAAATTCTGAATTCACCACGTTATCAAGTTTTTCAAAAAGACCATTTTCAATGAAGCTGTTAAAGAACGCCATCTCTTCTTTGGCATTTTCCAGTACATAATTCACTACATATTTCACCATGTCCTCCGCCAAAGTCATGTTGTCGTTTATATCGGCAAAGGCAACCTCCGGCTCTATCATCCAAAATTCGGCAGCATGCCTTGGAGTATTAGAATTTTCAGCCCTGAACGTAGGTCCGAAAGTGTAGGTTTTCTTGAAGGCCAAAGCAAAGACTTCAGCTTCCAGCTGGCCGCTTACCGTAAGATTAGCGGACCTTCCGAAAAAGTCATTTGAATAATCGGCTTTTCCGTCAACCTTCTCTATATTGTCCAGATCAAGAGTCGTAACCCTGAACATTTCCCCTGCCCCTTCCGCATCTGATGCGGTAATAATGGGCGAATGTGCATAAACAAAACCTCTTTCATTGAAAAACTTATGTATGGCATATGCCGCTATGCTCCTTACGCGAAAAACTGCCGAAAAAGTGTTGGTACGGGGTCTTAAGTGGGCAATCGTCCTTAAATATTCCATTGAATGGCGTTTCTTTTGCAAAGGATAAGCGGGGTCTGACGGCGCTTCCAGGCTTATTTGAATTGCCTTTATTTCAAAGGGCTGTTTTGCTTCAGGAGTCAGTACCAGATTGCCTGTTACGCTTATAGCGCTGCCTGCTGAGAATTTTTTTACTTCTTCAAAATTGGCCAGGTCCTTTTCAAATACAACCTGAACATTCTTCATGTAAGTCCCGTCATTTAATTCTATGAATCCGAAATTCTTTAAATCCCTTATGGTCCTTATCCAGCCCTCTATCTTTACTTCCTTGTACTTTTCCGGTGATAAAAATATATCCCTTATATCTGTTGCCTTCATCTTACCTCTCCTTAATCTATTGATATAAATAGTATTGCCTTTCCTTGCCTTAATCTGATTTTTCCTGCCTTACCTCTTATTTGATTGCTTATGCAAAGGGTTGACCCCCTCTGCACGCTGACGTTGTCCAAAGGATATTTAAATCCTTCCAGATAAAGTCCCTGTATGGAATCCGTCAAAGGTATCAAGGATATGTAATGACCCTCTTTACCGTCCAGGAGCAAGTCCGTATTATCGGAAATTATTCTCATTTCATTGTTATTGTCAATTATTGTAATATTGACACCGGTCTTGCAATATTTCTCCATAAGCATGATATTGCCTAAGGTGTGGTCCAGCCTGGTGCCGGTTGCCCCTGCCAGGACCAGGTGTTTATATCCCCTGGATATGGCTGATTCTATTGCCAATTCCATATCCGTAAAGTCCTTTTCGGCAGGATACCTTTCAAGGGGTATTCTTTTCTCGTATTCTTTCAGGATATCAGGATCTGTAGAATCAAAATCTCCGATTATGAGGTCCGGGATTATCCCGTATTTTTTTGCCTTTTCAAGGCCCCCGTCCGCACATATGACATAATCATGCCTGATCCTGTCAATTATTTCCTTATTTACTTCCTTGCCGTTTCCTATTATAAGTGCCGTTTTCATCCCATTATATCCTTAAATTTCCTGGTTTCTTTAACTACGTCCTCCGCATGGTATATAGCAGAGCCTGCAACTATTACATTTGGGCCCCAGCTCAATACTTCCTTTAGGTTTGAAGTATTCACTCCCCCGTCAATTTCAAGGTCAATGCTCAAATCAAATTCCTTTATCATTTCCTTAAGGTCCATAAACTTGTACTTGACGTTTTCTATGAGGCTTTGGCCTCCGAAGCCCGGATTTACACTCATAAGTAAAACCATGTCCAGGTCTCTGATTATGTCTTTTAAGGTTGAAACCGGGGTTGCCGGGTTTAAGGATACCCCTGCCTTTATGCCGTAGGATTTAATTTTTTGGATGGTCCTGTGAAGATGGACTGAAGCTTCCTGGTGGACGGTGATTATATCTGCTCCTGCCTTATAAAAATCCTCTATAAAATTATCAGGGTTTTCAATCATCAGGTGGACATCAAATATAAGCTTGCTTGTTTTTCTTAAGCTCTTCACCACACCGGGGCCGATTGTAATATTGGGTACGAAATGCCCATCCATTACATCTATGTGTATGTAATCTGCTCCTCCTTCTTCCACGAGTCTTATCGCTTGACCCAAGTTGGAAAAGTCGGCAGACAGTATGGAGGGGGCTAATTTGTTTTTCATATTTTCCTCCTAATAAGGCTTATTGCTTTTTATCTGTTCCAAAAGCCGTATATAGTTATTGTACCTGATCCGGCTTATCAGACCTTCATCCACGGCTTTTTTAATCTGGCATCCGGGCTCTTTATAATGAAGGCAGTCTAAAAACCTGCATCCTTCATCGTATTTTACTATCTCAGGATAATGGTTTTTAAGGGAGTATTCATCAATCCCTTCCAGTTCAAAGGAACTGAATCCCGGTGTATCAACAGCGTATCCTCCGAAGCTCAATTTGAATATTTCCGCATGCCTGGTCGTATGCTTTCCTCTTTTCAGCTTTTCGCTTATTTCTCCGGTTTCCAGGTGAAAGCCGGGTTCTATGGCATTCATTAAGGATGATTTTCCAACCCCGGAGGGGCCGGAAAAAACATTCACTTTATCTTTAAGTATTTCTTTAAGCTCCAAGAGTGAATCCGGCTCGTATTTGCTGGTAAAAATAATCTTATAACCGGTATTTTTGAATATGTCCAGGATATTTTCCCTTTCCTTTTCATCAGCCAGATCGGACTTATTAATGCAAATTACCGGCTTTAGCTTATTTAAGCTTGCTGCAATCAAGAGTTTATCAAGCAACAAAAAACTGGGCTCAGGGTTCTTGATGGAAAAAATTATGATAAGCTGCTGGGCATTGGCTACATTGGGCCTTTTTATTTCGCTTGTTCTCTCTTTTATTTCTTCTATATATCCGGCATCTTCATCTTCTTCCGTGATTCTTACAAGGACCCTGTCTCCAACCAGTGGCTTGATGTTTTTGAGCCGGAATAAGCCTCTTGCCCTGCATTCAATTATCTTGTCGCCTATATCAACATAATAATTTCCTCCCACACCCCTGGTAATGATTCCTTCTATCATGCAGACTCCTTATCAATCAAATGTGATTTCAACCCTGTCATATAATTCGTTGTCTATATATATTTCAAAGATTCCCGTTCCTTTTCCTTTCACATTAACCAGTATGCTGTCTTGTGAAGTATCCACTTCCTCCGAATACACCACTTCCCGTCCGTCTGAGGCTATTCTTTGAATTACAAGAGTTACCTTATCCTTTTCTTTGGGAAGAGCTATAGCCAGGGGGAATACCCCTTCTTCCGGTACAGGCTCAACCGGCTCTTCAAGTTCAGGTTTACCCGAACTTACAGTAAGCCATATGGCTGTGCCTTCCTCAACTTCCTGTCCGGCCTCCACACTTTGTCTCATAACCAGGCCTTCTGCTATTTCTTCGCTGGGCTCTTCATTTACCTGGCCAACCGTTAAGCCTGCCTGAATGATTGAAAGTTTTGCCGTTTCCAGATTTGAATTAATTAAATAGGGCATTTTAACATACTTTATTTTCGGACCTATACTCACCACATAATCCACTTTGTCATTTTCATTTGCCGGTGTATTTGCCTTGGGAAACTGGTCCATAATTTGCCCAGCCGGGTATGTGTCGGAATTTTCCTCTCTTACCTGGCCTTCCAAGAGTCCTGCATTTTTGAGAATAGTTCCTGCCTCTATGGCATATTTGCCCAATAAATTCGGAACTATTATTTCCTTCCTGCCCATGCTTATAACTACCTCTACAGGATAATTCTCCTTAACCTTGACTCCTTCTTCAACGTTTTGTCCCATTACCTTGCCTTCATCGAATTCATTGGAATATTCCCTCTTTGAAACCTTGAAAACCAAACCTAAGTCTTCAACGATTTTCTTTGCTTCCTCTTCGCTTCTTCCCAACAGGTCAGGCATGGGAACCTCGGGAACATACAAGTATGACTTGAATACCAGTATCCCGCCTATCAAGGCTATTACTAAGGCACTGAAAATTGCTGCTATGGTAATCTTTTTATTTTTACTCTTATCCTTTTCTTCATTACTTTCTTCTTCCCTATCCTCGCTGAAAAAGCTTCTGAAGGCCTTATCGGAGTTTTTGTCTATCAGGTCTATATCTATCACATTTTCTTCCTTCTTGCTAAGGGCAGGGATTTCAATGGTAGGTGAATCAATTATTTCGCTTTCTTCATTTGCAGCTTCAATATTCCCGTTCAAGGCATCCAATTTTTTCAGCAGTTCATCGATGTTTTGGAATCTGAAGCTCTGGTGTTTTTCAAGACATTTCATGATTATGTCTTCAAAGTTTTTTGATATATTAAGGTTCTTAACCCTCTTTGAAGGTGGAACCGGTTTTTCCTGAATTTGCTTCATTGCAACGGAAATATGATTATCCGCATCAAAGGGAAGGGTACCTGTTACCATCTCATACATGACGATTCCCAAGGAATAAATGTCTGATTTTTCATCAACATATCCCCCCCTTGCCTGCTCGGGAGAAAAATAATGAACAGAACCGATAACATTTGAAGTGTTATTGATGGTAGAGCTCGTTGAGGCCCTTGCAATGCCGAAATCGGTTACTTTTGCGGTTCCGTCCTCGGTAAGGAGGATATTGTGAGGTTTTATGTCTCTATGAACTATATTGTTCATATGGGCATGTCTTAATGCTTCCGCTACCTGCCTTGAAATTTTCACGGCTTCCTGCTCACTTAACCGGGTTTTCCTTTTAATATAATTTTTTAAGGTCTCACCCTTTACATATTCCATTACAATATAATATATGTCATCTTCAATTCCCGTGTCGTAAATATTTACTATGTTGGGATGGGTGAGACTGGCTGCCGACAAGGATTCCTGTTTGAATTTTTCAACAAATTCCGAATCTTGAGTCAATTCATCCCTTAATATTTTAATGGCAACATAGCGGTTTAAAACATTGCACTTGGCCTTGTATACATTTGACATTCCGCCGCCGCCGATTTTTTCTATTATTTCGTATCTGTTCCCAATTATCCTACCTATCATCAGTTTCACCTCTAATCATATTATCAACAATAATTATGGTAATATTATCAGTTCCGCCATTATCGTTGGCCTCTTGAATCAATTTTTGCACGCTTTGAGAAGGCCCGTATTCATTGATAATTTCAAGTATTCTATAATCTGATACGTGAGTGGTCAGCCCGTCGGTGCAAAGAAGAAGGATGTCACCATCCAAAAGGTCAAGTTCAAATATGTCGGCATGTACAAATTCTTCGCTTCCCAAGGCCCTGGTTATTACATTCCTCTTTGGATGAGTCTTGGCTTCTTCCAGTGAAATTTTACCTTCCTTCATCAACTCGTTCACATAGGTATGGTCACAAGTAATTTGCCTAAGCTCCTTGTTTCTTAACAAATATACCCTGCTGTCACCGATATTGCCCACGTAAACAAGTTTCTGGGCTTTATCTATCACAACCATGGCTAAGGTAGTTCCCATTCCAAAGCACTCTTCATTCCTGAAAGACTCTTCTCTTATTTTGTCATTGCTCAGCTTTACGCTTTCAGCAATAAACAAAGGCGGTTTAAAATCTTTCTTTATCACGCTGGTGACAAAATATTTCCTCATTTCATCAATAACTATGGAGCTTGCCACCTCACCGGCCTTGTGACCGCCCATTCCGTCAGCCACGGCATACAGGCAGAAATCACCATATTCTTCAACTATAAAACTATCTTCGTTATTTTCCCTCATTAAGCCCTTATTTGTTTCGAAGAATACATTCATAAAATACCTCACATTTTCAACAAATCATTTCTCAGCTGACCGCAGGCAGCATTGATGTCACTGCCCAATTCTCTCCTGAGAGTTGCATTGATTCCCTTATCCGCCAATATTTTCTTGAATTTCATAATATCCGAATCGCTTGATGGCTTAATGTCTGCTTCCTTTATATAGTTGCAGGGTATCAAATTAACATTCGCCAGTTTGCCTTTTAATAATTTGCTTAAATTTTCCGCATCTTCAGTGCTGTCATTAAAACCCTCGATCAATATATATTCAAAGGTAAGTCTCCGACCTGTTGTTTCAACATAGTAATCACATGCTTTTAATAGGTCCGGGAGCTTATACTTTTTGGCTATGGGCATGATTTGCTCTCTTTTCTCCTGGTTTGAAGCATGGAGAGAAATGGCTAAAGTAATGGGAAGATTCAAATCCGCCAACTTGTATATATATGGTACAATGCCGCATGTTGAAAGGGTGATTTTCCTCAAGGAAATGTTCTGGCCCCTTTCATCATTTATTATATGGAGGAATTTAATCACATTATCGAAATTTTCCAAAGGCTCCCCTGATCCCATGATGACAACATTAGATATTTTTTCTTTTGTGTCTTTTTGTATCAGGTATATTTGCCTGAGCATTTCTGCCGTGCTAAGATTTCTTATATAGCCTTTCTTGGTGGAAGCACAAAAATAACAACCCATCTTGCACCCCACCTGAGATGAAATGCAAGCGGTATTGCCAAATTTATATTTTAAATAAACACTTTCCACAATATTGCCGTCTTCAAACTTAATCACGTACTTTTTAGTATCATCCAGTTTTGAAGCAAGTTTCAATAAAATATCTGCCTTGGCAAATTCGAATTCATCCTTAAGCTTTGCCTTGGTTTTCTGGGATACATTGGACATCTCATCAAAGTTGTCCACGGTTTTTTTGTGTATCCAGTCAAATATTTGACTTGCCTTAAATTTTGGCTCGCCTGTTTTTAGTATTTCTTCTATTAATTCTTCAAAGCTTAAATCATCTATTTTTCTCATACTTGCCTTCTGTGAATCCTTCCTTGAGCCAGCGGCCCAGTGTTGTAAAATTATATCATATCCTCTTTATTTTCGCAATAAAAAACCCGTCCATGCCGTGAAGATGGGGATATATTTCAACAAAGCCCAACCCGGCACTTTTAAAATCCTCGTGGATATTTCCGGATATATCTGCCAGGGCATACTCCTTGTTATTATTCAAGAACCTCTTAATAAGTTCGTAATTTTCCTCTTTATTTGTGGTGCAGGTTGAATAAACCAGTTCTCCCCCCGTTTTTAAGTATCTTGATCCGTTTTCCAGTATCTTGTATTGAATTTGGGTTATATTTTCAGTATCTGTATCCTTATACTTTATTTCCGGTTTTCGCCTTATAATTCCAAGACCGGTGCAGGGAACATCCGCAATTACATAATCCGCTTTCCCTATTAATGAATCATCCAATTTGGTTGCGTCATATTCT
>DCDC01000031.1 GCA_002316225.1 Firmicutes bacterium UBA1065
TTGACAAGTGGGGGCATTATAATATAATATAGATTGCGTAATAAACTTTGCGGCTGAATCTCACGTGGATAGGAGCATAGAAGAACCGGAGATATTTTTGACTACAAATGTTTTAGGTACTCAAACATTACTTGATGCAGCAAAGAAACACTGGAAGGTTAACCCTGAAGATAAGTACTGCAGGGAATATAAAAAAGGCGTAAAGTTTTTACAAGTGTCGACAGACGAGGTCTACGGAGCATTAGGGGAAACAGGAAAATTTATTGAGACAATGCCTTTGATGCCTAACAGCCCTTATTCGGCTTCTAAGGCAAGTGCGGACCTGATTGTAAGAGCATATCATGAAACTTTTGGTATGCCGGTTAGTATTACTCGCTGCAGTAATAATTATGGGCCATATCAGTTTCCCGAGAAGTTAATACCCCTTATGATAAATAATTGTATAAAGGGCAAAGATTTGCCGGTCTACGGTGATGGAATGCAGGTAAGAGATTGGCTCCATGTTTATGATCATTGTTCAGCCATTGATGTGGTCCTTCATAAGGGTGTGGATGGAGAAGTATATAACATCGGAGGAAATAACGAAAAAGCAAATATTGAGTTGGTTATATTAATTATTAAGACTTTAGGTAAATCAGAAGGTTTGATTAAATTTGTCAAAGACAGACCTGGTCATGACAGAAGATATGCAATAGATAATACGAAGATTACAACTCAGTTAGGATGGAAACCAGCTTATACTTTTGAAGAAGGCATTAAAGAAACAATTGAATGGTATTTGAATAATACAGAATGGGTTGAGAATGTTGTATCAGGTCAATATGTAAAGTACTATGAACATATGTACCGAAATCTCAATATGATGTAGCTATTTGTCGATATATGTATAAAAATGTTGAATTACTATGCCTAAATTGATATAATTTGGGATATGGTAAAGTTTGTATAGTCAACCTTTAGAAAACATCCAACTATTATTATTTTTTTTTGTTTAGGGATAATGTCTTTAGTGCATAAAAAGATATCAATTGTGTTATTTTTCGGAAATGATGATTGTTTTAGTTGAAGGATTCTAGATAGAAGGAGCAATGACTTATTAAGTACATCAAATAAAAATATGGGAAAAAGAATAGTTGTAACAGGCGGAGCGGGTTTTTTAGGGTCGCATCTGTGTGAAAGGCTGTTAAAGAGCGGGAATGATGTTATTTGTGTTGATAATCTTTTTACCGGCAGCAAGGAAAATATAAGACATTTGCTCAACAATAATTATTTTGAGTTTATCCGTCATGATATTGTTACCCCTCTTTATGTTGAATGTGATGAAATATATAATTTGGCGTGTCCTGCCAGCCCTGTTCATTACAGTCACGATCCTATCAAAACCACCAAAACAAGCATATTCGGGTCGGTCAATATGTTAGGACTGGCAAAACGTACTAATTCCAAGATATTGCAGGCAAGCACCAGTGAAGTTTACGGCGACCCTCAAATGCATCCCCAAAGAGAGGATTATTGGGGAAATGTTAATCCTATCGGATTGCGTTCGTGTTACGATGAGGGCAAAAGAGCTGCGGAAACATTTTTTATGGATTATCATCGAAAGTACAAGGTTTCGGTTAAAATTGCAAGAATATTTAACACCTACGGTCCCAGGATGAGCTGCAATGACGGAAGAGTAGTGTCAAACTTCATAGTCCGGGCACTTAAAAACGAAGATATAATAATCTATGGAGATGGAAGCCAGACAAGGAGCTTTTGTTATGTTGATGATTTGATTGATGCTTTAATAAAGCTAATGGATACAGGCAGTGACTTCACGGGCCCTGTAAACATAGGGAATCCGGAAGAACACACCATCTTAGAGCTTGCGGAAACAATTATCAGCTTAACAAATTCAAAATCCAAAATTGCATTTCAAGAATTGCCTCAGGATGATCCGGCAAAGCGAAAACCTGATATAAGTTATGCAAAAGAATCTTTAGATTGGGAACCGAAAGTATCATTAAATGAAGGATTAATCAAGACCATCAAGTATTACGGAGAATTGTTGAATGTTAAACTGTGAAGATATTAAGGTCAGCGTAGTTGTTCCTGTATACAATGTCGAAAAATATTTACCAAAAAATATCGAATCATTAATAAAACAAAATATTAATTTGGAAATCATCTATGTGGATGATGGAAGCAAAGATAAGAGTGCAGAAATAATCAAGAAAAATATGGATTTAGACCCCAGGATAAAGCTGTTGCAAAAGGAAAACAGCGGCGTCGGTTCTGCCAGAAATTATGGACTTAAGCATGCAAGCGGTAAATATGTTATTTTTATCGACGGAGATGATTATATAGATGAAAACTCCCTTGCTGTTTTACTTAAGGCAGCCGAAGCAGATAATTTAGATATAGTTCAAGGCAGCAGCAGGTTAGTAGATGATAAAGGCAGTATTGTTATCCGAAGACACAACAACGGACGAGTAAACATAGGTGATTGTTTGGACGGGCCTCAATGGTTGGTAAGAAAAAACTTTGTTATTGTAGTGTGGCTCTATTTGTTCCGCAGAGATTACCTGATTGATAACAATTTATGGTTTTGTGAAGATATATATCACGAAGATTTGGAATTTACCCCAAGGGCTTTGTATTTTGCAAAAAGGATAAAAGCAATTGATTTATGTTTTTATAATTATGTTCAAAGGCAAGGTTCTTTTATGCATTC
>DCDC01000036.1 GCA_002316225.1 Firmicutes bacterium UBA1065
CCTTCATTCGCTAAGAATTATATTCGTGTCCTGCAAATGTTCGCTTGATATTTTTATTATTTTTTCGCTAATGATAGACGTTATGTTAGTGTTTGTAAATATCCTAAAATATGCGCGAATATTTTTATTATTTTTGCTTGTACTTAATGTTTATACTCACACAATTCTTTTATAATTTTGATTTTTCATATTCCTGCATGGCCTTTAAGGTTTCATCCAGCAGATAATCCAGTTCCCAGCCCAGCATTTCTGCTCCTGCCTTGATGGTTTCCCTTGAGCAGCCTGCGGCAAAGCCAGTGGATTTAAATTTTTTCTTAAGGGACTTAAGCTCCATATCCAGGGTGCTTTTTGATGGTCGCATCAATGCTGCTGCCCCTATTAACCCGGTTAGCTCATCAGTGGCAAAAAGAATTTTTTCCATTGTGTGTTCAGGTTTTATGGTTACATTTGTAAGTCCGTAACCATGGCTTGCGGCAGCCTTGATAATTTTCTCATCCACACCCTTTTGGGCCAGGATCTCCTGCATTTTTACGCAATGCTCATCAGGATACATTTCAAAGTCAATATCATGCAAAAGACCGACTAAACCCCAAAATTCCGCTTCATCTTCAAAACCTAATTTTTTTGCGAAATACTCCATCACAAAGCTTACCGTTTTTGCATGTTCCAGGTGGAATTCTTCCTTATTATACTCTTTCAGCAATTCCCATGCTCTTTCTTTTGTAATGTTCATTATATCCCTTCCTTATAGATTATTAAGATAATTTTAACTTATTTGACATAACATGTCTATAACAAAAAAATTACAGGGATATTTTACTAATATATTTTGATTGACAAACTATATACATAGTGTTAATATGAAGCATGATCTGTTAAACGTGGATTTTTAAACACATTGTTTTGTCCCAAAATACACAAAAATTGCAGATTTTAGCAAGAGTTTAAGAATGTCGTAATTGTTCGTTAATAAATTATTTATATTGATTTTCATGAAAGGTCATGCTATAATCGGGGAGTATTTATGAAAGATAAAATCAGAGTTCAGTCCATAGACAGGGCAATAGCAATACTGGAGTGCTTCAATGAAGAAAATAAAGAACTCAGGCTGTCGGATATATCCGAAAGACTGGGTTTGAACAAGAGTACCGTGCATGGGATTATATCAACCCTTAAATATCACGGCTTCATCTCCCAGGACGATGAAACCCAAAAATACAGATTAGGTATACGGTTTATAAGATTCGGAGATTTGGTTGTAAATTCATTGAATATAAGGAATGTGGCCATGCCTGTCATAGTTGAAGTCTGTAATAAAATTGAAGAAACGGTCCATGTGGCCATGCTTGATGGGACGGATGTTGTTTGGATAGAAAAAAAGGAATGCAACAAGTCTATAAAAACATCGACCACCATAGGAGCAAGGCTGCCGGCCTATACAACCGCAGACGGTAAAATAATAATAAGTTATCAGAATAAGGATAAAATCAAAACTTATATACCCAAGAGGATTCCCCAGCACACAAAAAATACCGTAACAAATAAGGCTGACTTCATAAAAAAGCTGGAAGAAATGAAGCAAAAGGGTTACGCAATAGATAATGAAGAATTTGTTGAAGGCATAAAATGTGTGGCAGCACCCATATTTGACCATGACGGGAAGGTAAGATTCAGCTTGTCCACCACAGGACCTGCCTTCAGGATGAAAGATGATAAAATTAAGGAATTAATTGTCATTATTAAAGAAGCTGCCAATGAAATATCAAGGAGAATAGGATATAAAGGATAAATTTTGGGATTGCGGTTAACCTGCATCCCATTTAAAGGACTATATTTCAGAACGCAATTTGATAATACTGAACATAAAGCAAAAAAATCTTCAAAAATCTGTTGACTAATATAAGACAATTTGTTAATATTGTATCGTTTTGGACTACGGTGGCACGAGGTCCGTAAATATTATTGTAAAATAAAATTATAAACATTTGGCATGGTGGAAATAATACAAAGATACAATGAAGCTATAAACTAAGCTATAAACAGCTCATAAGCTGACCCTGTATATTTACATATATGAAATATACCGGCAGCTTAGGCTGATTATATATATATATAAATAAACAATAATAAAGATTATATGGAGGAAAATAATGAAAAGAATAATAGCTATTGTTTTGGTTTTGGCTATGTCTTTATTTGCTTTTGCAGGATGTGCAAAAGAACAACCCCAGGTTAAAACACCCGTGGAAGAACCAAAGACAGAAGAACCTAAAACAGAAGAGCCAAAAACTGAAGAACCAAAGACGGAAGAACTGTTGGCAGAAGGCCAGGTTAAAACAGGTTTGGCAATAATATCATCCATAGAAAAATCTAAGGATGCTGGCGAAAAAGACGGAGTGGCACAGACAGATTCAGTAATTGTTGCAGTAACTGTTGACAATGAAGGAAAAATAGTGCAAACTGTAATTGATACAGCTCAAACAAAAATCGAATTCAGCAAGGAAGGCAAAATTCTGCCTGATTTAAACACTGTGTTCAAGTCCAAGCAAGAGCTTAAAGAAGAATACGGAATGGGCAAGGCTTCATCCATAGACAAGGAATGGTATGAGCAAGCTAATGCTTTGGCTGAATATGTTGTTGGTAAAACAGTTGAAGAAGTTAAAGGTATTGCAGTTGACGAATCAGGAGTACCGACTGAAGCTGACCTGGTATCATCTGTAACCATCAAGATTGATCCTTATAAAGAAGCTATCGAAAAAGCTGTAGCTAATGCCAAGAACTTGGGAGCTAAAGCATCAGACAAATTAGGCTTGGGAGTTGTAACAACAATTTCAAAGTCCAAGGATGCGACAGCTGACGCGGCAGGATTGGCTCAGGCTTACTCAACTTACGTTGCAGCAACATTTGATGAAAATGGAAAAGTTACAAGCTCAATAATAGATGCATCACAGGCTAACGTAAATTTTGATGCAACTGGTAAAATTACAACTGATTTAACAGTTGCACCTTTAACAAAGGTTGAGTTGGGTGAAGGCTACGGAATGAAGAAAGCTTCTGCCATAGGCAAGGAATGGTATGAACAAGCAGATGCATTTGCAGCTTATGTGGTAGGCAAGACTGTTGAAGAGATTAAGGGTATAGCTGTTGACGAAAGCGGTCATGCTACCGAAGAAGATTTAGTATCATCTGTTACCGTAGGAATTGAAGACTTCCAGGCAATTTACGAAAAGGCATATAACAATTCAAACAGGTAACAATAAAATATGAATTACCGGGGCAGGATCTGCCCCCTTTATTTTTTGAGGTGTCACTTGATTAAGAAAGTAATTTCCACAATATTGCTAATATTAACAATTCTTGGTTTGACAGGGTGCGGCGAAAAAAAGCTCGCCCGATATCAATCGGAATTTATCATGCTCTTTGATACTTCCACAAGAATTGTGGGGTATACAAGGACCAAGGAAGAGTTCAGCAGGTATTCCCAGCTTATTTATGACTCTTTGAAGGAATACCACATACTTTATGATATCTATAACGATTATGAGGGTATTAACAATATTAAAACCATAAACGACAATGCGGGAATAAGGCCTGTCAAGGTTGATAAAAGAATAATCGACCTTCTGAAATTTTCAAAGGAGGTCTACGAAAAAACCCGTGGCAAAACCAATGTTGCCTATGGAGCTGTTTTGAAAATCTGGCACGATTACAGGACCCAAGGCCTTGAAGATCCGGAAAATGCATCCCTTCCCCCTTTTGAAGAACTCAAAACAGCATCGGAGCATACAAACATAGAGGATATTATAATCGATGAAGAGAACTCCACGGTCTTTTTGAAGGATCCTCTCATGAGCCTTGATGTAGGTGCCGTGGCAAAGGGATATGCAACCGAGCAGGTTAGCAAAACAGCAAAAGGGAAAGGAATGAATTCCGCTCTCTTATCCGTTGGAGGAAACGTCAGGGCCTTAAACAATAATGTGACCACAAACCAGCCATGGAACGTGGGAATCCAAAATCCTGATCCGGAAGCCGAGAATCCGGTTTTTAAAGTGGTTAAGTTAGATGATGGGGCCCTGGTAACCAGCGGCGATTATGAAAGATTCTACACGGTGGACGGGAAGAGGTATAACCATATTATAGATCCTGCCACCATGTATCCTGCGGAGTATTTCACTTCAGTATCAATAATCTGCAAGGATTCGGGACTGGCAGATGCCCTGTCAACAGCCCTGTTCTGCATGCCCTTTGAAGAAGGCCTTGAATTCATAAACTCTTTGCCGGAAGTGGAAGCAATGTGGATTTTTAAAGATAAAACAGTCAGGTACAGCGAGAATTTCGAAAGCTTCATCAAAGAAGGGCAATAAGGATTCAATTGACACCATATAAATATTATTATAGAATTAATAAGCAATCCGATAGGGTTGCTTATTTGTATGTTTAAGAGGTTTAAATGAAAGAATCAGACTATAAAATCATAAGAAGAATGGCTGAGGGTTACATAAAATTTTTTCTGATATCTGCTGCAGCTACCGTGATAAGGGTTGCTGCAGGTTTTGCCGTGCCTCAGGTCATAAGGTTTGCCGTGGACCATGTCATAGATGACCTTCCTTTAAACTATTCTAAACATATTATCTCTGTGGTGGATGCCATGGGGGGTATGGACTTTTTGAAAGAAAACCTGTGGATTTTTGCCCTCTTGATTTTGATCCTGGCCCTCATAACAGGCGTAAGCGATTATACGGGAAGATTAACCCTTGCAAAGGGGACGGAGGGGACTATAAAAACTCTAAGAGATAAGTTGTTTGAGCACATACAAAAATTACCCTACAGCTGGCATATAAAAAACCAAACGGGAGACATAATACAAAGGTCAACTTCTGACGTGGAAGTGGTCCGCAACTTTATCAGCACCCAATCAGTTGAAATGTTCAGGGTTATCATATTGGTAATAATATCCCTGACTTTAATGTTTTCCATGAACTTTCAACTTACTCTTGCCGTATTGATATTCATACCCGTGGTTCTTTTGTATTCCACGATTTTCTACGGTATCCTGGCAAAAAAATTCTTAGTTGCCGACGAAGCTGAAGGCCAGCTTTTTACCACAATCCAGGAAAACTTGACAGGGGTCAGGGTAGTAAGGGCTTTTGGAAGAGAAAGGCATGAAATTGAAAAGTTTTCCGAAAGGAATAATACATTTTCCGACCTGTGGGTTAAACTTGGTTATCAGTTGGGCTATTACTGGGGTATCGGAGACCTGGTTACGGGAGTCCTTCTTATGGTAATTGTTGCTTACGGCAGCTACTATACCGTAAACAAGGTGATTACCTTGGGAGAATTCCTGGCTTTTGCTTCCTATGCCGCCATGATCGGGTGGCCCCTTCGAAGTTTCGGAAGAATTTTATCGGAGCTCAGCAAGGCCAAAGTTTCATTAAAAAGAATCTGTGAAATTATAAAGGAGCCTGTCGAGGTGGACAGTCCCGGTTCGGTGACTCCGGATATATTCAAGGATATTGAGTTCAGGAATGTTTCGTTTAAATATGAAGGAGACAATTGGGTTTTGAAAAATGTCTCTTTTAAAATAAAGGCAGGATCCACCTTCGCCATATTAGGGGGTACGGGATCCGGCAAAACAACCCTCATGTATCTTTTGAACCGCCTCTATGATTTGCCTGATAACATGGGTACCATTACCATAGGGGGAGTAGATATTAAGAATATAAAAAGGAACCACCTGAGAAGAAATATAGGAATGGTCCTCCAGGAACCCTTTTTGTTCTCCCGCACCATTAAGGAAAATATAGCAATTGCAAATCCGGATACCCCCATGGACGAAATCAGGGAAGCTGCATCAACAGCTCGTGTTGATGATGCCATAGATGAATTTTCCAAGGGTTATGATACCCTTGTGGGAGAAAGAGGAGTAACCTTGTCCGGAGGGCAAAAACAACGGGTTGCAATAGCCCGGATGCTGTTACAAAAAACCCCGGTCATGGTATTCGATGATTCCCTGTCGGCGGTTGATGCCGATACGGATGCCAAAATCCGGTCTTCCCTCAAAAAACGAAAGGGCAGGGCAACCATTATAATAATATCCCACCGCATAACAACCTTGATGGAAGCCGATGAAATATTGGTTTTAGACAAGGGCCGGGTATCAGATATTGGAACCCACGAGGAATTAATAAAGAGGGATGGGATCTATAAAGACATATATAATGTTCAAATGAACCTGGCGGAGGATGTGGAATGAATTATTACGAAGAAGAAGGCTACAGCTCCTTTAATATAAGGCCCTGGTTAAAATTAAAAAGGTTTTTCAAGCCCTACACGGGAAAACTGATAGGCTTGACCATCATGATGTTTATTACTGCCCTCATGGATTTATCCATTCCCTTGTTTCAAAAATATGCGGTGGATAACTTTATTGCCAAATCTAGTCTGGAAGGCTTGAAAGTTTTCGTTGGTGCTTATGGGGCAGTTTTAATAACCATGGCCCTGGCCGTCACCATTTTTATAAGACTGGCCATAGTGGTTGAAATGCACATAGGAATGGATTTAAGGAAGGAAATATTTGAACATCTTCAGAACCTTTCCTTATCCTATTACAACACCACTCCCGTGGGCTACATATTGGCAAGAACCTTAAGCGATACCAATAAAATAGGAAGCATGATAGCATGGGGTTTGGTGGATGTTTTCTGGTCTCTAGCCTATGTGACGGGGGCCTTTGTTGCAATGTTAATGCTAAATGTAAGGCTTACCCTGATTGTGGGTTTGGTAGTACCCATAATGGCAGTTATAACGGTTTATTTTCAAAACAAGATTCTGCTTACCAGCAGAGAGATGAGAAAGGTTAACTCCAAAATGACCGGAGCCTTCAATGAAGGAATAACGGGGGCCAAAACTTCCAAGACCCTGGTGATAGAGGATAAAAACCTCTTGGAATTCAAGGATATCAGCAAAGCCCTGGAGGGGTCGGCCGTCAATCTGGCAAGGCTGAACGCCTTATATATTCCCATAATAGTATTTTTCGGCTCTGTTTTAACAGCCCTGGTTTTGGCAAGAGGGGGTATATTGGCTATGGATGGTATTATTCAGATAGGGACCCTATCGGCCTTTCTTTCTTATGCCGTGAACATATTTGAACCGGTGCAGCAGTTGGCCCGGACCTTTGCCGAAATCATATCCCTCCAGGCCAATATTGAAAGGGTAACAGATTTACTGGAGAAGGAGCCCTTGATAAAAGACAGGGAGGATGTAATAGAGGTTTATGGGGACAATATTAACCCCAAAAGAGAAAATTGGGAAGAAATCAAGGGAGAAATCGAGTTTAAAAATGTAACCTTCAAGTATCCCGACGGAGATGAAGAAGTTTTAAAAAACTTCAACCTCTATATACCCGCAGGCACCAATGTTGCCATTGTGGGGGAAACGGGAGCCGGCAAGAGCACCCTTGTAAACCTGGCATGCAGGTTTTACGAACCTACGGAAGGGCAAATCCTGATAGACGGCAAGGATTACAGGGAAAGGTCCCAGCTTTGGCTTCATTCCAATATAGGGTATGTTCTTCAAACCCCTCATTTGTTTTCCGGTACGATCAAAGACAATATAAGGTACGGTAATTTGGTTGCCTCGGATGAAGATATAATGGAAGCTGCAAGAATAGTTTCTCTCGATACCATAATCAATAAATTTGAAAAAGGTTACGACACCCATGTGGGCGAGGGGGGAGACAGGCTATCTACCGGGGAGAAACAGCTAATTTCAATAGCAAGGGCAATACTGGCCAATCCTAAAATATTTGTTCTGGATGAAGCCACATCTTCGGTGGACACCCATACGGAAAAACTCATTCAAAAAGGAATCGAGTACCTCCTGAAGGGGAGGACATCCTTTATTATAGCCCACAGGCTTTCTACAATTAAAAAGGCCGATATTATTTTGGTTGTTGATGACGGTAAAATAATTGAAAGAGGGACCCACAAGGAGCTTATAGCCAAGAAAGGCCATTACTACAATTTATATACTAAGCAATTTGAAGAAGAAAAAACCCTTGAAGTTCTTAAATAAGCTTTTTGGTAACATTTCTTTATATGACAAGTATTGTCCGCGAATAGCAGGTATATCCTCACTTTTATAGACAAATTATTACATTGACACATATTTTTAATTGTGTTATCATTTTAATGCTGTGCTACACGGGGAGGTAGCGGTGCCCTGTTACTTGCAATCCGCTAAAGCAAGGTGGAATTCCCTGCCCTAGGCTTACATTGTGAGGTTTGCCTTCGGCAAGTGGTGTTGATAACTCGG
>DCDC01000085.1 GCA_002316225.1 Firmicutes bacterium UBA1065
TTCATTATGCTGCATCCCATTTCTTCAGCCTCAATAAGAAAACGGGTTTTTGTCGGATTATAGGTCGCATCAAAGCATAGTTGTCCCGAACGAAGGTATTCCTTGGGTATAGGTGTTTGATCTATGCTGGAAAACATGCCGAGACCGGTATTATTCATAACTACATCCGACTCTTTGATTTTTTCCTCAAGGAGAATTTTGTCCTCAAGATCAATCAACTCAGCAACCGGGGCGAAATTTTGATTTATATCGTCAACCAATTGCTGACCCTTGGCTTTAGTCCGGTTAGCAATATAAATTTTCTTAGCTCCGTAATAAGCCAATACACTGCATATTGCCCTTCCTGCTCCTCCTGCGCCTATACAGAAAAATGTGGATTCTTCTACATTTATATTCGGGTATTCTTCTTTCAATGCCCTGATAAATCCGATCCCATCAGTGTTGTAAGCCTTAAGCCTGCCGCCCGGCAGAATGACAACCGTATTGCTTGCATTCATCTTTTCACAAAGGGGATCCTTTTCATCAACATATTTCATAACTTCAACCTTGTTTGGTTTTGTTACGGCAAATCCTGCAAAATTCATGTACCTTAACCCGTTTACCACATCCGGAAGGTGGTCATTTTCCACTTCAGAATAGAAATATACCATATCGATTCCTGCAGCTTTATAAGCTGCATTCTGCATCCTTGCCGCATATGATTGTGATAAAGGTTTTCCTAACAAGGTTATCATTTTTGTATTAATCGTAATCGGCATTTTAATCCTCCTTCTGATAAATTTGGGCTAATAATTCTTTAGCCGTAACAAGACACCTTGAAGCATGCCCTGCCGGACCTCTTACTTCCATTTCCTTTGAATTGGGAAGCTCTATTGATATAGGATTCTCAGGCATAGCCAAGAGCATACCCTTAAGGTCAATTCCTCCTTCTCCTGCGTATAGCCTTCCTTCTCTTGCAACACCGATCATGGAGGGGTCTTCCAGTGAAGGAATTTCTGCCGGACCGTCACAAAGGTGAATGAAGCCAAATTTCTTTCTGTCTACCTTGGCCAAATCCCCAGGGCTGACCCTGGACCTGTGGGCATGGAGTGTATCTACCATCAAATAGGCATTTGGCCTGTCTACCTTGTCAAGAACCTCCAAGGCACCCTCAAGACCGGGTACTCCGGAAAAGGTCACAAATTCCAGGTTAACTTTTAAGTTATACTTTGCAGCTAAATCACAAATTTTAGCAAATTCCTTGAAAGCATATTCCTTATCCTTGGTCCAGATGCTTGATAAGACATCTGTCGCACCAAGCTCTGCTCCTGCTGCAAATGCAGATTCATAATCTTCTACTTTCAGGTCTTCCCTGACACGTGCAAGTTCAATATCCATAAGCTTTATGTTATATTGGTCCAATGCATTCCTGATATCCTTGAATAATTGCCTGTCTAAATCAAATTGAAACAATGGCTCATTGGGAAGATGCATGGGAATCGGTCTTAGGCTGACAAAGTCATAACCTGCCTCTGCAGCAATCCTTATTTGATCAACCGGATGGGTTCCCGGTACGGTCAAATAAGCCAGCGAAAACTTTCTTGTCATATATTCCTCCTTTGATAAAGTTATTTATGGGATACAGAATGATCCGGACGAATATATTCTCCTTTTTCATTCTTTACCACTTTTCCGTTAACAATGCCTTCCTTGGGATTATAAATATCATTAATGTTCCAGCATCCCGGTGTGGGAACTGCTATGTTTTCCATGGGTACATCCAGCAAATAGGGTTTGTTGCTCTTAATCGCCTTCTCAAGGGCCGGTTTAAATTCATCGGCAGACTCTATTTTTACTGCATCAACCCCGTAAGCTTTGGCAACTTCTGCCCAATTGGGGGTATATGGCTTGCCGTCCGGGGTCGTAAATACTGTCCCGAATTTTGTCCCATAATTTGAATATTCCAGTCCTGCAATAGTACCAAATGCAGCATTGTTCATAACTACCCAAATAACGGGAATATTTTGCTCTACCGCCGTTGCTAATGCTCCCGGGTTCACTCCGAATCCCCCGTCTCCCACAAGGGTCAAAACCAGCTTATCCGGTGCTGCAAGCTTGCCTCCTATGAGGGCCGAGCCGCCAAATCCCATGGTTGCCAGTCCAGAGCTGTGATGTATAGTTCCCGGTATGGTAATATCAAATTGCTGAGCAACCCCGTTTTTGTTCCAGCCAACATCCGTGAAAATAATTGTATCCTCCGGTATAACAGCTTTAACATCCCTTAAAATTCTTTGAGGAGTCATTGGGAATCTTCCATCCGTAGAAATTTCAATATTTGACTTCTTAAATGCATCCCGGTTTTCTTTAATCATTTCTCTTAAGCCCGGTCTTTTAATCCCTTCAGGTACAAGGGCTTTGGCTTCTTCAAGAATCTGAGCCAGGGCTTGTTTTAAATCGGCAATAGCTCCGATTGAAACGGGATAATTCCTCCCTATTTCTGTCGGATCGATATCTATCTGCAGAAATTCTGTTTTATTCATATCAAAAGTAACACCCGGATACCAGCTTGAACTGTCCGCTTCAGCAAAGCGGGTGCCTAATCCCAATAACACATCTGCATTGGCGGTAAATCTGTGTGTAAACTCAAGACCCCAAAAGCCGGTTTGGCCCAGCATAAGGGGATGGGTATCCGATAAGCACCCTTGCCCCATAAGGGTTCTTGAAACGGGTATGTCCAAAAATTCAACCAAGGCCTTAAGTTCCTCCGAAGCTCCTGCCAAAAGAACTCCTCCTCCTGCATGAATAACAGGATTTTTTGCTTCAACTAGCTTCTTTGCTATAGCTTTTGCAGCCGAGGGTGCCAAGGCAGGCTTTATGGTTTCCTGGCTGTCCTTATAGGTGCGGCTAAACAATTCTTCATCTATTTTTGCGGAAAATACATCCATGGGAACCGATATCAAAACAGGTCCCGGCCTCCCGCTTTCTGCAAGCCTGAATGCTTTATCCAGGATTTCGGGCATTGCTTCCGGATCATCAACTCTCCAGGCTCTTTTTACGATTGGTTTCAGTATTTCGTATTGAGAAGCATCCGAGTGGAGGTTTACTTCCTGATGGGGATGTTTCCCGTAATAATACCTGGGAACATCTCCGGCTATAACAACCATAGGGATCGAATCAAAGGAAGCATTGGCCACGCCTGTTACGGTATTCATAATACCGGGGCCTAAATGGCACATAACAACTCCCGCCTTTTTTTTGATTCTTGCATAGCCGTCAGCAGCCATGGCTGCAATCTGTTCATTCCTGAATGATATAAACTTTATTTTCTTGCTTCTTGACAGGGCATCCAAAAAGGCAATCACTGTATGGCCGCATAAACCAAATATATATTCCACATTACGCCTTTCAAGGTATTCCACCATCTGGTCTGATACTAATCTTTTCAAGTTAATAACCTCCTTTATTGTATTTCTTCCATTGCCGGGTCATAAAATTCTCCAAACAATTCTTGGTCACTGGGTCTGTCCTCGGGTATTTCTCTGGATACCCATGTATAGTTCATATAATGTTTTAAATGTACATTCTCAGAAGTTGCATTTCCTCCCCAGGTACCGCAGCCTAAGCTTGATGTCATGGGCATGCCGTTTGTGAAGGAACCGGCATTTGATTTTGATTGAGGCTGTCTTACCATTATTCTGCCAACTTGGGCTTCCAGGGCAAGCCTGTGAATGTGGTCGTCATCGTATGAGTAAATGCCCACGCTGTGGCCCTTACCTCCTACTTCGTGAATGGCTTTGACTATATTAATGGCATTTTGGAATTCACCCTCATATTTATGAACAGCCAGTAGAGTAGTCAATTTTTCACGGCACCATACATCTTCGTAAGAGGTCGTGTAACTCCCGGTACCCATTGCAATGAGGAATTTCCTGTCTTCCGGTATTTTAAAACCTGCAAGCTCTGCCATTCTTTGAGGTGACTGGGCAACCGAATCAGGAAGTCGGTGGCATTCTTCATCCCACATGATCTTTTTAATTTTTTCCTGTTCTTCTTCATTTAACAAATATCCGCCTACTTCTACCAAGGCCTTTATGCCTTCTTCAAAAATGCTTTCATGTATAATAATATTGCCGTCTGCAGAACATCCCGATCCAAAATCCGAGGTCTTTGAAATCATGGTATTGTATGCTGCCTTTAATATTTCATCCTTGGCTGTTTCATCCCATACCATGGTAGCATTTCCTGCCCCAACCCCATATGCCGGTGTGCCGGAGTGGTAGGCCCTTCTTACTACACCTTGGCCGCCTGTTGCAATTACCAAATCGCATTTTGTATTTAAGGCTTCTGACATGGCTTTATTAATCTTAGCCTTTCCCAGACCCAATATCTGAATCAAATCTTCGGGGGCTCCTACCTGCCTTAAGCCTTCCCTCATGAGTTCTACTGTCCTGCCTCCGGTTTTTACCGCCCTCGGATGGGGAGAAAATATTATGGCATTCCTTGCCTTAAGAGCATATATGGCATTCCCTGCAGGGGTCAAGTCCGGGTTTGTTGCAGGAATAACACATGCTATTACACCAACCGGTTTTGCATATTTCACAATGCCTTTTTCGGGAATTTCTTCAATTATTCCAACACTCTTCTGTCTCAGAGCATCACGCAGAACTCCCCTTATTTTATATTTCTTATTCTCACGGCTTACGGGGTCTCCCATTTTGCTTTCTTCGATGCTCATTTTAACTAATTCTTTAAAAGTTTTTGTATTGGCTACCTTCCATGCGATAGCCCTTATGGTTCTATCAATTTCCTCTTGACTCCATTTTTCAAAAATTTTTTGTGCAGCATCGGCTTTTGCAAATTTTTCTTCTATTTCATCTATTTGATCTTGTGTGAGCTTTGCATAAGCCTCTTCCATTGAACTCATCCTGCTCATTTTTTCCTCCTATTTTATACAAAGCAAAATTATTGATCTGTAAAAAATCTATTTATATAAATCTTTTGACCTGCCTGCTTTTTGAATGTATGAATCTCCGGCATGACCAAGCAAAGCCAGCAGATTTCTTGACAGTTCGATAAGCTTAAGTAAGTCAATTCCGGTAGCTATTCCCATTTCATCCATCATGTGAACAACATCTTCCGAAGAAATATTGCCTGCTGCTCCTGGAACAAAGGGACATCCTCCGGTGCCTCCCAAGGCTGTATCAAAATTTGTAATCCCTGCTTCCATTGCGGCCAGGATATTAGCCATGGCCATTCCCCTGGTGTTGTGAAAATGAAGCCACCATTTTACATGGGGATATTTTTTTTGCATTGAGCAGCACATGTCGTAAACTTGTTTTGGCGTTGCCACACCTGCTGCATCAGAAAGAGAAATTTCTTTTATTCCAACTCCTATATAAGCTTCGACAATTTCTTCCACATCATCTATGGGAATCAGCCCCTCCCACGGAGAACCGAAGGGCATGGAAATGGAGCCTGAAACTTCAAGACCATTTTTCAAAGCAAGGTCAACGTTTTCAGCAAATCCCGCCACTGTTTCCCCTGGTGTTTTGTTTATATTTGCCAGATTATGTTGTTTGCTGGCAGAAACGTTTAGCTTGATTTTCTTACAGCCGCAGTCTATTGCCCTCTCAACGCCTTTTTTATTTGCTACAAGGGCACGGAGCTCTACCCCTTCAAAATTACCAATGAGCCTGAACAGTTCATCCGTATCAGCCATCTGGGGTACTGCCTTAGGATTCATGAATGAGCCTAATTCAATAACCTTGAAACCTGCCTCTATCAAGCCCTCGGCAAGTTTTAGTTTTTCTGATACATTTAAGATTTTGGGTTCATTTTGCAACCCGTCTCTCAGACCAACCTCGCAGATTACAACCTTAGACGGAAGTTTCAAAATTGCCCCTCCTTTCAAAAATATATTGCATGCAATTTTATTAATTTTATTCTATATAAATAATCTATGTAAGTCAAATACTTGTTTTGTATTATACTTATAGATGTTCTCTATAAAATTTGACAAAAATTTATTAAAGCAATGTTAACCAAAATTTATTTTCGGTTGACAAACTTATGGATGTTTTCTATAATAATTAAAGTTATGTATCAGACAAGGATGAGGAAATATATGAATAAAGGACAAGTATTAAGTGTAAGAGATATTGCACGGATAGGAATTTTTACGGCACTGACCGCCATTGGGGCATTTATCAGCATTCCCATTGGACCTGTCCCCATAACCCTCCAGTCATTTTTCGTGCTCTTGTCAGGTATTATCCTGGGGGCAAAAAAGGCAGCCTATTCTCAGGCAACTTATTTGTTGCTGGGACTTGTTGGCTTTCCCTTATTTGCGGGATTCACCGGTGGGTTCCAGTCCATTTACAAGCCAAGTTTTGGTTTTATTTTAGGATATATTGCCGCAGCTTATTTTACCGGTAAATTAACCGAAGAAAAAAGCGAAAAACCATACATTTGGCCGGCTGTGTTTACCGGAACACTTATCATTTATGCTTTCGGGTTTCCATACATGTACTTCGTATTAAATATAATGCTTAACAATAATTTTTCCATTATCAGAATTCTGCAATTAGGTGTTTTTGCATTCATACCCGGAGATATATTAAAGGCAGTATTAATAGTATTTCTTGCTAAAAAATTTTCCCCCTAATCCTTTTTATCTCCCGGCATAACTTGATTTTCATCTTTTTTTAAGCCGCTTATTACGTTAAACAGTACTGCTCCCACAATTAATACAGCACCCAGAATAAAGTTTTTATCTATTTTTTCGTTCAAAAATATGATGCCTAATAATGTGGCCACCAAGGGTTGAATGGGATAAAACAATGAACAAGTGCCGGCATCAATAATTGACATGCATTTATTCCAAAGCGCATGGGCCATGGCTGTACAAATAAGCCCCATGTAAAGCAGTGCCGCTATTACCTCAAAATTAAATTTTATGACAGGACTTGTGGTGATTTCATAAATGGATACGGGAATACAAAATACAGTTGCTGTCATAATTCCATAAACGGTTATTTGAAAGGGGTCGTAGCTTTTGCTGACCTTCTTTGCCAGTACTGTTACCAGGGACCATATGGTTACAGAGAATAGTGATAAAAATATGCCCGACAAATAAAGGTTGTCATTTATATCACCAATAAGAATTTTTACTCCTATCACTAAAACAATAATTGAAATGATGGTCTTGGGAGTAACCTTTTCTTTTAATATGAGTGATGCAAAAAGTGTTATAGTTATTGGATTCATTGAATTAATCAAGGATGCAAATGAAGCATTTGTCAGTTTTGTTCCAAGGAATTGGGCTCCTACCGATAAAAAATATCCAAAAAAACCTATTATTAAAATGTATTTATAGTCTTCACGTTTAATTTTTTTGTTTTTTCTTTGTTTGAGTATAATGCTTAAGGCAAATGCTGCAGTTGCATTCCTGATTAATAATGCGGTAAATGTCGGAACATTTCCAAAAACGAATTTACTAACTACATATAAACTTCCCCAGATAGAAAAAATTAAAAATAAATACAAATATACTGTTTTCTTACTTATATTAAACAACAAAATGCTCTCCTTTTTGTTATTATTTCAAATTCCTAAATATCTATTTTCTCAAGTTATATAAGGAAACCTGCCCCGGAGCCGATACATTCCTGCCTCCGGTAATAAGTGAAAATTTATGTGCCATGGGCATCCTCCTTATATGCTATTGATTTCATTGACAAAGTGGCAGGAAACAAAATGGCCCGGCATAATTTCTTTCAATTCCGGGGTGACTTGATGACATGTTTGGCGGGCGTAAGTGCACCTCGGTGCAAACCGGCATCCTGGTTTCGGATCTATGGGGGATGTAATCTCCCCTTGTATCAATTTCATTTCTTTTTTCTTTTTTACCTTTGGTTCAGGAACAGCAGACAATAAAGCTTTTGAATAAGGGTGGAGAGTATGTTCAAAGAGTTCATCCGTTTTGCACTTTTCAACAACAAGGCCCAGATACATGACCATGATTTCATCGGATACATGCTTTACAACCGACAGATCATGGCTTATAAACATGTAGGTAAGCTTGCGGTCTTCCTGCAAATCCATCAATAAATTAAGTATTTGTGCCTGAATGGATACATCTAAGGCAGATACCGGCTCATCGCATACGATGAACTTAGGATTAAGTGCCAAAGCCCGTGCAATACCGATTCTCTGGCGACGGCCTCCGTCAAGCTCGTGGGGATAAGAATCAGCATATTTAGCTGCTAAGCCGACCCTGGCCATGAGTTCATTGACTTTTGATGGGATTTCTGCCTTATTTTTATACATTTTGTGTATCCTTATGGGCTCTTCTATTATTTGATATACAGACATCCTCGGATTAAGGGATGAAAAGGGATCCTGGAAAATTATCTGCATTTCTCTTCTCAATGAACCCTTGCATTCCGTCTTGGTAATATCCTGACCTTCATATATTATTTTCCCGTCTGTAGCATCTATCAGCCTTATTACCAACCTTCCCAGGGTAGATTTTCCACAGCCGGACTCTCCCACAACCCCTAAGGTTTTGCCTTCTTCAACAGAAAAGCTAACTCCGTCAACTGCATGCAATAATCCGTTTTTTGTTACAAAATATTTTTTTAAATCTATAACTTCAAGTAATTTGTGCATGACTTCCTCCTCTTGTATGCATTATTCACAGAGGATACATCTTACAAAGTGACCGGGTCCCACCTCCCTGTAAGCAGGAGGCCTGATTTCACATTCAGGTATCTTGTTGGGACACCTTGGATGAAAGGCACAGCCCCCGGGAAGGTCGGTCGGGTCGGGCATAAAGCCTTCAATCGGATTTAATCGGTGAACCTTAACTGACAGGTTGGGCAGGGACCCGAATAAACCCCTAGTATAAGGATGTCCGGTGTTTTCATAAACTGCTTCCATGTCACCCATTTCCACTATTCGTCCGGCGTACATTATGGCAACCTTATCGCATATTTCCGTTACAAGGCCCAAGTCATGGGTTATAAGTACAGTTGAAGTTCCATATTTCTTTATCAAATCCCTTATAAGGCTCAGGATCTGGGCTTGTATGGTCACATCCAGGGCTGTTGTCGGTTCGTCAGCTATCAGCAATTGAGGATTGCATGCCAGGGCAATGGCAATTACCACCCTCTGTTTCATACCCCCTGAAAACTGATAAGGGTAATCATTCATACGGTCACCCGGTATTCCAACCAACTCCAGCATTTGAGCCGCTTTTATATATGAGTCCGCCCTTGACAGCTTATCGTGAAGCCTTAAAACTTCGGCAACCTGTTCTCCCACCGAAATCAAGGGATTTAAAGCAGTCATAGGGTCCTGGAGGATCATGGAAGCCACTTTCCCCCGATATTTTTTCAGCTCATTCTTATTTAATTTTAAAACATCTCTTCCCTTAACCAGTATTTCTCCCCTTATAATTTTGCCTGGCGGGTCCGGAACCAGGTTCATTATTCCAAGGGCGGTGGTCGTTTTCCCGGCTCCCGTTTCTCCTACCAAACCAAGGGTTTTACCCTTTTCCAAATCAAAGCTTAAGTCGTTTACTGCCTTAATTATTCCATCATCGGTAATATAATGGATGGTTAGGTTTCTTACGGACAATAGCGGATTATTCTTGTCATTCATTATCATTTCTCCTTATTTCCCTAGGTTTTCAGCTTAGGATCAAGAGCATCCCTAAGGCCGTCACCTAAAAGGTTGAGGGCAAGAACCGTCACCATGATTGCTAAACCCGGGAATAAAACCATATACCATTCATCACGGATAAAGGTCCTGGCGGCTGACAGCATGGCTCCCCATTCCGGAGTGGGAGGCTCCACGCCCAAGCCAAGAAAGCTCAAGGACGCAGCAAGTATGATGGATATTCCCACACCCAAGGTCGCCTGGACTATGATTGGAGCCAGAATATTAGGCAGTATATGCCTGAATATGATCCGGAAATTTCCGGCACCGATGGCCTTTGCTGCTTCAATATAGTCCTGGTCCCTGACAGTCAGGGTAGATGCCCTTGCCACACGGGCAAAATTTGGTATTGAGCTTATGGCCACCGCAATCATGGCATTGACCAAACCCGGCCCTAATGTTGAGGCAACAGCAATTGCCAAAACAACCTTTGGTATGGACATTAAAATATCTGTAAAACGCATTATCACTGTATCAGTCCGGCCGCCAAAATAACCTGACAGGGTGCCCAGGATGGTACCGATCAAAGCTCCGACTGCCAGGGATATGAAACCGATCTGCAGGGAAACCCGGGTTCCGTAGATGACACGGCTGAAAATATCACGACCGTAGTTGTCGGTACCAAAAGGATGAGCTTTGGACGGAAATTGTTTGACAGAGCTGTAGTCCTGCAAGTCATAGGGGTAAGGTGCTATAAAGTCTGCGAACAGGGCTGTTAAAACCAAGATAACAAGTATTACCAGGCCAAACATGGCCAGACGGTTTTTCTTTAACCTTCGCCAAATTTGACGGACCTGTCCTTTTTTCTTGCCGGCCATTCCATCACCCCTCTTCCCTGGCTCTTTTTTCTCTTGATTTTGCCGATTCCCGGAATTGGTTTTTGATCCTGGGATCTATAAATGCATACAATAAGTCAACAATTAAATTTACAAGGCTGCATATAAGGGCGATAACCAGTACACCGCCTTGAACCACCTGGTAGTTTCTTGCTTTAATAGCATCCACCAAGAATTTGCCTAAACCCGGTATGGCAAAGACCTGTTCATTAACTACCGCCCCTCCGACGGCAACGGTAAATTGTATGCCTATGACCGTTATGACGGGAATCAGTGCATTTTTAAGGGCATGCTTTACGATTACAACAAATTCGCTTAGCCCTTTAATACGGGCCATGCGAATATAATCCTGCCTTATGACTTCCAGCATGCTGGACCTTGTCATCCTGGTTATGCCAGCTATGGCTCCGGCACTGATGCCGATTACCGGCATTATATAGTACTTAATTCCGTACAGGCCGGAGGCAGGCAGGATTCCCAAATATACGGAAAAAAACAAAATGAGCATTAAGGCCAGCCAGAAGTTGGGCATGGAATTGCCTAAAAGGGCAATTACCGTGGTTACTATGTCTATCAGGGAGTATTGCCTTATTGCGGAAATAATCCCTGCAGGGATTGCAACCAAAATAGAAAAAATAATACTTGCTCCGGCAAGTTTCAAGGTTGTGCCCAGGCGTTCCATTATTTCATCTTTTGCGGGACGCCCGGTTATATAATCTATGCCTAAATCCCCCCTTAACAATCCGCCTAAGTAACTTATGTAACGGTTGATAAAGGGCTCATTCAATCCCAATTCTTCTCTTAAGGCTTCAACTTCCTCCTCGGTGGCCGTATCCCCAAGGATAAGCCTCGCAGGATCCCCTTCCGTAAAATACAGCATTGTAAATACAAGAAGGGTTACCCCTAAAAGGACGGGTATGGCTGCAAGGATACGTTTAAATACATAATTAAGCATTATATCCTCTTCTTTCAGATATAAATCATAGGAAACCGGGTAGTGCTACTTGAATCTTACACTTGTCATATCCGGAACCAGGCTAGGTGAAAACTCAAGCCCTTCAATATAGTTCCGGGTTCCAAAGGCTGCTTTGGGAAAGGCAACCGGAATACTGTAGGTTTTACTAAAGAGGTAATCCTGAAGCTCTCCATAAATTTTAGCCCGTTCTTCCTCATCATAGGTGGCACGTCCCGCATCCAAAAGATCTTGAACGTGCTGGTCATTGTGCCTTATTGAAATTGTTCGCCATGTGGGCCATATCATCAAGGCAGCATCCGGGTCGGCAATAGCAACAGCAGGAGACATATGAGAGGTGGAGACTTTTCCTGCATTGTTTAATTCCGTCAATGTTGCCAAATCGACAACCACTATGTTTACTTTTACCCCGATGGCTCCCCACATGCTCTGAAGAACTTCTGCAACAACCGAATGAATGGGGTGTTCATAGGTATAAAAATCTATTTCAAATCCATCAGGATAGCCGGCTTCCTCTAGCAGGCTTTTTGCTTTTTCAAGGTTGTATTCCATGGGACCTACCGGCTTATGGCCCAGGATGCTTGGAATATAGTAGCTGTCAGCTACCACAGCGTTTCCCTGGAAGGCAATGTTGACAAGAGCTTCCATGTCAATGGCATGGGCTAAGGCTTGTCTGACCCTTATATCATCAAGAGGCTTCATGGAATTATTGAGCAGGATAAAGGTGATTGACTGGCTTTCCCCGCTTATCAATACAGTGTCCGGATTATTATCTATCCTTTCCCAGTCAGAAAAGGCCAATTCCATTGCTATATCTACCCCGCCCGTTTCAAGTTCAATTGAACGGGAACTCGATTCTACAATAATACGTGCCGTTGCCTTTTCAAAAGGAAGCTTTTCTCCCCAGTAGCCTTCATATGCTTCAAGCTCTATTCGGTCCCCTGAAACCCATTTGACAAACTTCATGGGTCCCGTTCCAACCGGGGCACGGCCATATTCCGCTTCTCCCATGCTTTCACGGGCAGCCTTGCACAGCATGGCCCCCCGGAAAGATGCAAGTGCTTCAAAGAGGGGAGCATATGGATTGAGAAGTTTAATCTCAAAGGTGTATTCATCAATTACCTTGGTATTTTCCGGATCTATGCTGCTGAATACGGTCTTGCTGAAGGAACTGGTGGCGCCTAAAGTCAAAGAATATACAGCATCCTCTGCGGTAAATTTACTCCCGTCATGGAAGGTGACATCATCCCGCAGTTTAAAAATAATGGTTGTATCGTCAACAAATTCCCACTCTTTTGCAAGCCAGGGCACAAATTCACCGTTTTTGTCCTTTTTAATAAGGGTTTCGAAAATAAGGGTTCCCACGGTAAAACCTTGCTGCTTGGTATGCATGTAGGGGTCAAGAGACGCCGGTTCCTGATCTATGGCAAATTTCAAATCGTTTTTACCTGAAGGTGTGACATTGGCGGTACATGCTGCTATGCTTAATGCCATCCCGATTAAGAGCACAAGTACAATAAATTTCTTTGGCATTTGTTACCTCTCTTTCTTAATTACCTTTTATTTCAATTTGATATTTACAATTTCATTGTTTTGGTCATTTGCTGATTTTTATTCTATTAAGAAAGCATGGAATTGTCAAATAATTATATTAACAGAAGCTTTAATATCGTCCCGAGTGTCTGATGATAATACCCCCGTCCCCTAATCATCCTGAGCGAAGCGAAGGATCTCTGTGTCATCCTGAGCGTATACGAAGGATCTCTGTGTGTCATCCTGAGCGTAGCGAAGGATCTCATGAGATCCTTCGGGCTAAAGCTCTCAGAATGACAGATTTTGAATTATTCATAACAATGACACTTTATATGTATGCATAACCATGGCAAAATCCGTCTTAATATAGTATCTCAGTAACCTTCAATAATATTATAAAATTACGTCGTTAACTTTAAGAGCCAACAAGTTGACAAGCAAGCAAACAGTATTCTATAATGAATGAAAATCGAGGTGAATTAAATGTCAGTAAGAAAAGATGTTCTCCACATTTTGGAGAGTAATAAGGGAAGCTGTGTTTCAGGGCAGGAGCTGGCTGAAATGTCAGGTGTTTCAAGAGCTGCCGTATGGAAGGCCATCAAGTCTTTAATGGAAGAAGGCTATGAAATTGAAACAAGCAAGAAAGGGTATGCCCTGTCCCCATCATCGGATATATTATCTGCTCAAGGTATTAGGCTGTATTTAAATGAAGAATATAAAAATATACAGGTAATAGTTTACAAAACCATAGGTTCCACCAATGCCGAAGCCAAATTATTGGCCGTTAAAAATGCAGGGCATGGAACAACAATAGTTGCGGAAGAGCAGACTCAAGGAAGAGGCAGGTTTGGGCGGGACTTTTTCTCCCCTTCCGGTTCCGGCATTTATATGAGCATAATTTTAAAACCTCAACTGAGTATCGAAAATTCGGTACTGGTGACAACGGCAGCAGCCGTTGCCATCTGTCAGGCTATTGAAAAAATTACGGATTTATCCCCCCGGATCAAGTGGGTAAACGACATACTCATTGATGACAGGAAAGTATGCGGCATACTCACGGAAGCGGTTACCAACTTTGAAAGCGGTATGATGGACAGTGTAGTAGTAGGAATAGGTATAAACGTAAAAACAAAAAAAGATGATTTCCCTCCGGAGCTCCGGGATATTGCAGGTTCAATATTAGATAATAAGGATAAGCCTGTGAGAAACCGGCTGGCCGGAGAAATAATAAATAATTTGCTTAATATCAGCAAAAGCTTGGAAGACAGGGGTTTTATGCAAGCTTACAAGCAAAGGTCCATGGTCTTGGGTCACCATATCCTGTACAAAAAGGATAATCAATGGCAGGAAGCTTATGCCCTGGACATCGACGATTACGGCGGTTTGATTGTCCAAAGGCCGGACGGGCAAAAAATCACCCTGAATTCCGGAGAAGTATCCATTAAAAAGAAATAATCCCTGCTACGTTTCTTTTCTTCTCGACTGTATATCAAAATGCTCAAAATTTCAATTAATGTGTGATTTGAGATCCGCTTATATCGGTTTATTCACACATCATTTGAAATCTTGAGCATATTTTATCTTACAGTTAATTATGCATTAGTTTGAATCGGAGTTTACAACCAATACGGGGCAGGGGGCATCCGATATTACCCTCTGGGTTACGGAACCCACGAAGAATCTTTTAACTTTTGAAAATCCCCTGTTGCTCATTACTATCATATCGGACTTGTCATTCCTTGCTGTCTCTAATATTTTTACATATGGCTCTCCCAACAATACTTCCTTTTCTACTTTTATGCCTGTGAAATCTAACTTTGACACTATTGCATTCAAAAGTCTTTCGGCATTTTCTTTGATTTTTTCCTCCAACCTTTTTTCCAGCTCTTCGCTTTCGGAAATTATGGAGCCGTCAACTCCCCTCCAGGCATTTTCATGCCTCCTGTATTCGGAATTCCTTTCGGAGACAACGGAAATCAGCTTTATTGAAAAGCCATATTTTTTTGCCAGCTCCAAGGCTTTTTTCACGGCATTTATAGATGCGTTTGAACCGTCTACGGGTACAAGCATTTTCATAAAAAATCCCTCCTTCATGGTTATTTATATCCATATTCAGGAGGAATTAAACACTCATTATCATATTTATTATTTGGGCATGTGGATGGCCTGTTTGTGTACTTCGTGAGCTGCTTCATGGAGGGCTTCTCCAATCGTCGGGTGGGCATGGATGGTTGATGTGATTTCATCAATGGTGGCTTCCAATCTCAAGGCAAGGGCTCCTTCCACAATAAGTTCCGTAGCACTTGGTCCTGCTATATGAAGTCCCATTACTTCATAACTCCTCCTTAATGGCCCCTAAGTTTAAAGTAAAAGCAGTCCCGGTTTTTCAAGGTATTCTTTTAATTTTGCCAGGAATTCGGCTGCGACGGCCCCGTCAACCACCCTGTGGTCTGCCGTGAGACTTAGATTCATCATGGGCTTAATAACAAGCTCATCATTAACGACTACCGACTCCTTATTTATTGCGTTTACTCCCAATATTGCAACTTCAGGCTGATTTATGATGGGGGTAAAGGATTCGATTCCAAACATTCCCAAGTTGCTGATGGTAAATGTACCCCCGGTAAGTTCATCCGGCAATAAATCATTGGTTTTTGCCCTCTCACTCAGGTTTTTGATTTCGCTTGAAATTTCCTTCAAGCCTTTTACATTGGCAAACTTTATCACCGGAACCACTAATCCTGCCGGAAGGGCTACGGCAACACCCATGTTTACATAGTTTCGGGTTATTATTTCATTGCCGTCAAGGGTGCTGTTCAAAAGAGGAAAGTCAAGCAATACATGAGATACTATCTTTACAAGCATATCCGTGTAGGATACCTTTAATTTATCCATCAGTTCATCCCTTAACCGCTTCATTGCACTTGTGTCAACCTTGATGTTATATGTCACGGTGGGTGACGTTTGAACGCTGTGAAGCATTCTCTCCGCAATAATCTTTCGCATGTTGGACATGGGCTGGCGGTCTTCCCGGGGTTCAGCATATTTAGCCAAGCTTTCATCAATTTTGTATTTAATCACATCTGCCTTCATAATCCTGTTGTCTTTTTCAATCTTATGAATGTCGACTCCCAACTGGTCGGCAAGGACGGCAGCCGTCGGTGACACCTTGGCCTTTGGTCCCTCGGCAAATTTTCTAATGTCCTCTTCCGTAATAGCCCCGTCCGGTCCTGTCCCGGTCACCAAATTATAATCCACGTTCAAATCCTTTGCTATCTTCTTTGCCCTTGGAGAAATTTTTACCCTTTCTCCGCCTTGCCTTGCAGGGGCAGGTTTTTTAGCCTCCTTAGGGGCTTCAACCGTCTGAATATCTTCTTTTCCAAGCTCTTTTGCTGCCTCTTTAAGCAGTTCAGAAATATCTTCATCCGCTGTTCCTATAATTCCAACAGGCGTAAAAACATTCACGGTCTCTTTATCAACCAAAATTTTTCGCAAAACCCCGGACCTTTGGGCTTCAACCTTATTGGTTATTTTATCTGTTTCAACATCAAACAAAATATCGCCTTTATTTACAAGATCCCCTTCTTTTTTTCGCCAATTTGTCAGCATGCCTTTGGTCATGGTGAGTCCCATTTTGGGCATTACAATGAATTCAGCCATATTCCCTCCTTATATCAGTTTTCTATAGTAAAAAAGTTGCTTTCCTGTGCAGTTTCCAGTACTTTTATTACATCTACGTGATAAGGGCCCTCTCTAGTAATCTTGAAAACCAATTTCTGGTCCTTTTTAAATTCAATTTCCCTTTCTCCGTCCAAAGCTATGGTACCCCTGTCATTTGCAGTGAATTCATACTCATCGCCAAATCCCAAAATTACAGGTTCGCTTACGGATACGGGTTCCACCACTCCGGCTGCAACGGGGGCCTTTATCTTTTCCCTGCCTGAGTTTATATCCACATAGGCACCGAAATCATCTTCCGGATAAATAATCTTTTTACATCCCACCAAGGAAGAAAAACCTATGGAGGCAGGATGAGCCCTGGTTACAAAAATTTTTTCGATTGAATCAATATTCCATATTGCCCTTGAGCCTATGAAGACATCCTTTGATATAACGGCATCGATGAGGGCAATGTCTATGAGGTTATCATCCTTGTATATTTCAATTCTTTTATCCTTTAACACATACCTGCCGGCGTCAAAACGGTCTGAAGCAACTGCCGCTGCCGCCATGCCTGCAACGGTGCCTTCAAGCATGGTTGGATACACATTGTTGGTTCCGGTTGAAATAGTAATTATTGGGGTGTTTTTTATGCTTTTTGCGGCTGCCCTGTTGGTGCCGTCTCCCCCAAGTATGATAATGCACTTGATATCATCGTTTTTTTCCATGTAGTCAGCAGCCTTGACAGTGTCTTCCATACCGTCAAACCGCATCATATTTATTACATTTATTTCACATCTTAACTCATTGCAGCTGTTAAGCTTATCTTCAACCCTGTAACCCATATTGTAGGAGTCGGGCATTACATAAACCTTTTCTACCCCCAAAGCCTGGGCTCCGAGTACAATTCTCTCCACTATGTTGATTTTTTCATTGTTGTCTATAACCGTGGCATGAGATACCAGCCTTCTTATATCCTTTCCCGAAGCAGGATTTGCGATAATACCGATTGAAGCCATAAAAACCTCCTAACAGCAGGGCTGTCGCCGGGGCAACAGTCCCTGCCTTGTCTTTTAAAGTTTAAAACAATGATTTCACAGCCAATTCAATATCTCTTGCATTAGGAACCACATATCTTTCAAGGTCCGTGGCAAAAGGTATGGGAGTATTCAAGGCACCTATTCTCTTGATGGGAGCATCGCATTCATAGAAGCGCTCTTCTGCTATCATGGCAGCTATTTCTCCCGTATAAGCTCCCCTCTTGCACTCTTCGCTCACCAATACAACCTTATGTGTTTTTTCCACCGAACTGAATATGGTTTCCTTGTCAAGAGGATAAAGGGTTCTTAAGTCAATAACTTCTGCGCTTATTCCATCCTTGGCCAGGATTTCGGCTGCCTCCAGGGAGTCATAAACCTGCCTGCCGTAAGTGATAATGGTAACATCGGTACCTTCCCTGGCAATCCTTGCCTTTCCCAAGGGTATGGGTTTTAATTCGTTTTCGTCAACATCGTTTTGCATTGAATAGAGAACCTTGTTTTCAATGAATACAACAGGGTTTTGGTCATCAATGGATGTCAGCAGCAAGCCGTAAGCATCCTGAGCGTTTGAAGGATAAACAACCTTAAGGCCCGGAACATGGGTCAACCAAGCCTCCAGGGACTGGGAGTGCTGGGCAGCGGCGCCTATGCCTGCACCGGCCGGAACTCTTACAACCATGGGGAGGTTTATTTCACCACCGAACATATACCTCATTTTGGCTGCCTGGTTAACAAGCTGGTCCATACCAACCGTAATAAAATCTATAAACATGATTTCGGCAATGGGTTTAATTCCGCAGGCGGCTGAACCGACAGCAGCACCCACAATGGCACCTTCCGATATGGGAGTATCCCGAATCCTTTCATCCCCGAACTCTTCCCACAGGCCGGCGCTTACTCCGAAGCATCCTCCGAATTTACCCACATCTTCGCCAAACAGTATAACGTTGGGATCTTCTCGCATTTTAAAACGCATTGCTTCCCTTATTCCTTCGGCATATGTCATCTTTTTCATCTTACTCTTCCCTCCTCAACTATATCAGAATACACATCCTTTAAAGCTGATTCCAATGATGGTAAGGGGCTTTTTTCGGCAAATTCTATTGCCTCTTCAACCATCTTGTCCACATCATCATTCAGTTGCTTCATTTCCTCTTCCGTCATCACACCGTTTTCCAGCAAGTATTTCTCCACTTTAGGAATCGGGTCTTTCCTCATCCAGGCTTCCAATTCTCCTTCAGGCCTGTATACAACGGGATCTCCTTCAAAGTGGCCCCTATACCTGTAGGTCTTGCACTCAATAAGGGTTGGCCCTTGTCCTTTTCTTGCTCGTGCAACTGCTTCGTTCACAGCCTCGTATACAGCAAACAAATCATTTCCGTCGACCGTAATGCCGGGCATGTTATAGGCCGTTGCCCTTACTGAAACATCGGCAATAGCCTGGTGTCTTTTCTGGCTTACGGAAATTCCGTATCCGTTGTTTTCACACACAAATATTACCGGAAGTTTCCAAATACTAGCCAGGTTCAAAGCTTCATGGAATGTACTCTGGTTAGTGGACGCATCACCGAAAAAGCATACGCATACCTGGTCTGTTTTCCTGTGTTGAATGGCCAAACCTGAGCCTACAGCAATATTATGGCCTGCACCTACAATACCGTTTGCTCCCAAAATTCCCTTGGTTGCATCGGCTATGTGCATTGAACCGCCTTTGCCCTTGCAGTATCCGTCTTCCCTTCCGAAAAGTTCTGCCATCATGTATTTTAAATCTCCGCCCTTGGCGATTATGTGTCCGTGACCCCTGTGGGTACTGGTTATATAGTCATCTTCCCTTAAATTTGCGCAAGCACCTGTTGCTACAGCTTCTTCACCTATATAGAGGTGTACAAAGCCCGGAATTTTACCAGCAGCAAATAATTCTGACGCACTTTTTTCGAATTTTCGAATCTTTAGCATTGTCAAATACATTTCTTTCAATTGTTCATTTGCGATTTTCAAGATACTACCTCCCATCATTTATTAATTTTTACGGAAACACTGGCAACAGCGATTTCAATTGAATTATCCTTATCTCCAAATCTTGTAAAATAAAGACCCTCAGTTTTTAAGCCCCCAAAAACAGACCGAACATTCACCTTCCCAACCGGAAAACACTTCTTGACCTCATCTGTCCTGACCTCATCAGGACGAGTTGTCCCAACCGTGACATCGATTATAACGTTTTCATCGATGTTATCTTGAGAAAAACCACAAACCTCATTAAGACCCACAAGGCAGCTTCTTGATATGGCATCCTTTGCCGCCTTTACCGCCGCTTTTGTCACATCCTGGCCATGGAAATCCACTCCCATGCCTATTTCAACGATAAATCTTTCCAAAGCATCACCCCTTATATATAATTAATATTGTATATGCCTTTTTTTATGACAAGCTTTTGAGGATAAATAGATTCTTGCCTTGCATGAAATATAAGACAGTCAAAAATTTTATTGAAATAATATGCCTGACCTTGTGCCAAAATGAGAAGTAGTATCAGATTGAAAAAATTTGAGTTGCTTAATGCCTATAGACTTGTTGAATAAATTTT
>DCDC01000019.1 GCA_002316225.1 Firmicutes bacterium UBA1065
GGTACTGGTAAACCCGGCCCCGGCAGCTCCTTTAAAGAAGTCTTTAATAGATAGGGCAACTTACATAACACCCAATGAGCACGAGTTAAAATTGATTTTTGATAACCTGGATACAGATGAGGTCCTGAAAAAATATCCCAATAAACTGATTGTCACCATGGGGTCAAAGGGAGTTAAGTATCATGACGGAAAGGAAATCAGGGTAATCCCTTCAAACAAGGTGGATGTTGTGGATACCACGGGAGCAGGAGATACTTTTTGCGGAGCCTTGGCTGCTGCCCTGGTCAGGGGAGACTCCATCCGGGATGCCATTATCTTTGCAAACAAGGCCGCTGCTTTTGCCGTTACAAAGTTGGGAGCCCAAAGCGGCATGCCGGTCCTGGCAGATTTGCTGTGAAATCTTAGTATATTATTTCAATACGACTAACAAAAAAAAGCACCTGTTCATGGACAGGTGCTTTGCGTCCGAATTAGATAACTGTTACGTTAGCGGCCTGAGGTCCTCTCGCCCCTTCAACTACATCGAAGTTAACTTTTTGTCCTTCCTCCAAAGTTTTGAAGCCATCGGCTACGATTGCTGTAAAATGCACAAAAACGTCGTTTCCTTCATCGCTTGTGATAAAGCCAAATCCTTTCGCCGAATCGAACCATTTTACTGTACCTGTTTTCATTCAAATCCTCCATGTTTTTTAAAAAATAAATTAAATATGAAAAAGAACTACACATGTAGTTCTTATCACTTCACTTCAATATTAAATTAATATAAGTAATGCATAACAATATCTATATTAATGTATATTGCGGAAAAAACAATTACTACCGTGTTACAGTGATATTGTAACAGTTTTTTTTGTAAATTGCAACACATTTTTGTTAATAAAATAAAAAACCGTACCTGCCGGGGCTTAAAATTATTTTTTATTCCAATTGAAAAAGTACTCCTCCTTTGTTATAATTGCCTTGTGATATTTTTATTAAAGGTGTGGCATGATTAAACATTTTATTAAGATTTTTTTTGCATCCATCTTGCTTTTCACTGTTATTTTAAGCGTTACTGCCTTGGCTTATATTTTTTTGATAGATAAAGATATCGTAATTGGGAAAATTAATCCTACCGGTGACGAAAAATCAGAGCTTGCCTTCTATGAATCAAGCACCTTCGATTATGGAACTTCTTTAGGTAAAGCTGCGTCTAATGTGAAAAGGTTTAACATACTTTTGGCAGGGCTGGAAGGAAAAAGAACAGACACCCTGATGGTGATAAGCTATGACATGGACAACAAAAAAGCAGCCCTTATTTCCTTGCCCAGGGATACGTATATGCCAAGAAACCCTGACGACGAAGGAGAGCTCAAAAAAATAAATGCTGTCTATGGCCGGGAAGGAATCGAGAGCCTTACCTTAAGGGTTCAGGACCTTTTGGGAATACCGGTTGAAAGATATGTGGTTGTTGATTACCAGGGAGTAATTGCATGTGTGGATATGATAGGGGGAGTAGAAGTCAATGTCCCCTTTCATATGGAATACACGGATATTTACGATGATCCTCCCTTGTACATAGACATACCCGCAGGCGTCCAGCTTCTTGACGGGGAAGAGGCATTAAAATTTTTAAGGTACAGAAAGGGATATGACAACCAGGATTTGGGGAGAATAGAGGCACAGCAGCAGTTCATCAAGGCTGCCGTAAAAAAAGCCCTGGGTTTCCAGCTGCCCTCAGTAATTAAGGAAGCTTCTTCATACATAGAAACAAACATCAGCATGAGTGATATACTGAACTTAGCCGGAGATTTGGTGGGATTTTCTGCCGACAATATTGAAACTTACATCTTGCCGGGCATGGAGACCCCTTTGGAAGGATTGTCATTTTATATACCTGACAAAGAAGGAATAAGGAATCTGGCTTATTCATTATATGGTTTAAATACTATAAATAATGATTAATGGTGAAAGGCGGATTAACATGAAACAGTTTATTAAAGTGTTTTGTATTTCTTTAGCGATATTTTCGGCGGTTATAGCTACGGGAATTTATACCTACGCAAAATTCTTTTCTCCTGAAGGAACAATACCTGTTCCCGATGAAGAGGATCCCATAGTTGCAGAAGAAGATGAGGATGATGGCTTGACTCCCCTTGAAAAGGCAATGCGGGACAGCAATCGGGTTAATGCCCTGCTTTTAGGTTTCGAAGGGGCAAGGTCCGATACCATAATGCTGGCCAGCTTTGACAGGAAAACCAAGGAAGCAGACCTTATATCCATACCAAGGGATACCTACTACAAAAGAGACAAATATTCTGCCTATTCAGAAATGCAAAAAATAAATGCGGTTTACGGCACCGAAGAAGATGGCTACAAGGCTGTTATGAAAGCAGTGGAAGAGATTACCGGCATTTCAGTCGACAAGTATGTGGCTGTCAATTATGACGGTGTAAGGGCAGCGGTAGATGCCATAGGCGGGGTGGAAATGAATGTTCCCATCCATATGAAGTACACCGACATTTATGATAAACCACCCCTTTATATAGACATTAAGCCGGGACCCCAGATAATCTACGGGGACAAGGCAATGGAGCTTTTAAGGTTCAGGCAGGGAGACCCCGGGTATCCTTCCTTTCCCAACGGAGATTTGGGAAGGGTTGAAATGCAGCAGCAATTTATAAAATCAGCAATCAAGAAATCTCTGAGCCTTAAGCTGCCCAGCGTAATAAGCGCTGTTTACCCCTATGTGGAAACAAATTTCACCATAACTGAACTGCTGGGACTTGCAAAGGATGCCATAGGTTTTTCAACGGATAACCTGAAGGCTCAGGTTTTGCCGGGAGAGGCAAAATTATTGGGAAACAATCCGCCTTTATCTTTCTATATACCTAACGGTCAAGAAATAAGAAAAATCGTATACGACTTATATGATGTGCCCTTAACGGCAAGCACAGAAGAAGAAAGTGTAGCCCATGCGGGTGACTAGTTGGAGGTGTAAGATATGATAAAACCAAAACCCTTAAAAGCCGGTGACAAGGTAGCAATTGTTGCTCCTTCTTCGGCTTCGGAACCAAAAGCTGTAAAACAGGCGGAAATGAAAATAAAAGCCATGGGTTTGGAGCCTGTAATGTTTCCGACCTGCTACAAAAGTTACGGCCACCTTTCGGCAAAGGATGAGGAGAGGGCCGGTGATGTTAATAATGCCTTTAAGGATGAAACCATTAAAGGCATAATCTGTTTAAGAGGCGGTTATGGGACCACCAGGATATTGGACCTTTTGGATTATGAAATGATAGCTTCTAATCCCAAGGTCTTTTTGGGATTCAGCGATATTACCGCCCTCCATATTGCTTTTAACCAAATATGCAAGATGGTGACCTTCCACGGTCCAATGGCGGCGACAAACTTTGCAAGGGTAAAAAACGACAAGGTTGAGTTTGATGAGTATTCATATCAAAGCCTTTATAAAAATATTTTTACCTGCGAGACACCGGGCCTATACACCAACCCAAAAAATGAAACCTTGAAAAGTTTAAACTCCGGCCAGGCCCAGGGACTCTTGACTGGAGGAAACTTAACCCTTTTAACCGCCACCTTGGGATCCAAATATGAGATAGACACCAAGGATAAAATTCTCTTTATTGAAGAAGTGGGAGAACCTGTTTACAAGTTGGACAGGATGCTTACAAGTTTAGCCCTGGCAGGAAAATTTGACGATTGTGCCGGGATAATATTAGGATCCTTTGTAAAATGCGAAAGGGAAAAGAAGGCATACGAAGGAGGCCTGGACCTTACTCTTGAAGAAGTCGTGGACAATACCTTAGTTAAATATAAGAAGCCCATAATCTACAATTTTAAGGCCGGCCACAGCTTTCCCCAGCCTACCATGGCACTGGGAACCCTGGTCAGAATAGATGCAGACAAGAAAGAAGTAGAATTCCTGGAAAGCGGGACAATGTAACAGCATAAAGACATTGCCATAAATACAGGCAAATGTCATTGCTATGAATGCACCAATGTGTCATCCTGAGGGCTTTAGCCCGAAGAATCCCTTAATTTCACGTAAATGTCATTCTGAACGCATGTGAAGAATCTCACGAGATCCTTCGCTTCGCTCAGGATGACATGGTATCAGGAGTCAGTATGGATATTGATAAAAGGATAGATGAAATAATTGACGAGTTAGTGGAAATAAGAAGAGACTTTCACAAAAATCCCGAGCTCAGCCAACGTGAGCACAGGACCCAGGGAAAAATACGTGAATACCTGGACAGGTGGGGGATTGAGAATTACCCGATCGCAGACACCGGTGTTCTTGGGATAATAAAGGGAAATAAGGGGGGTAAAACTATAGGAATACGAGGAGACATAGATGCCCTCCCCCTTGATGAAAAATCCGATGTGCCATACAGGTCTCTAAACCCCGGAGTCATGCATGCATGCGGCCATGATGCTCATACGGCAATTCTGTTGGGTACCGGGAGGATACTGAAGGAACTTATGGATTCGGAAAAATCCATAAGGGGTAATGTAAAATTGTTTTTTCAGCCTGCCGAGGAAACAATAGGTGGCGCGAAAAGAATGATGGATGAAGGGTGCATGGAAGACCCTAAGGTTGATTATGTTATAGGCCTTCACGTCCAGCCTTATTTGGAGGCAGGCAGGGTAGAGCTAAAATACGGCAAGCTTAACGCATCAACTGATACCATCAATATTACTTTGAAAGGTAAGGCTGCCCATGCCGCCTACCCGGACAAAGGAATTGATGCCATAGTGATGGCAGGGAGTGTAATAACCGCACTCCAGTCTATAGTAAGCAGGAATACTTCTCCTTTAAATTCAGTGGTAATATCTTTGGGTAAAATTTCAGGGGGCATCAAGAATAATATAATTGCCGACCGGGTAACAATAACCGGAACCCTCCGGGCCCTGGATGAAGAAGCAAGACAGTATACTAAAGACAGGATTGTCAGCATGGTAGAAAGTATTGCAGCCGGATACGGGGGAGAAGGGATTACAGGTTTTAAAAAAGGTTACAAGGCCCTGATAAATGATGATGAAGTTGTTGATGTCATCAGGGAAAATGCCGAAAGGCTCCTGGGAAAAGAAAATGTTGACTTCAAAGAGCATCCGAGCTTAGGTGCCGAGGACTTTTCATATTTTTTGGATGCAGCCAAGGGTGCCTTCTTCCACCTGGGCTGCGGAAACACTTTAAAGGGAATAACAGCCCCCCTCCACACCGAGCATTTTGACATTGATGAAAAATGCCTGAAAGTGGGAGTAAGGCTCCAGGTGGAAAATGTCCTGACTTTGTTGGGAAAATGAAATGAGTTATTCCTGTAGATACCTGTGATGAGTCATTCTGAGGGCTTCAGCCC
>DCDC01000013.1 GCA_002316225.1 Firmicutes bacterium UBA1065
AATATAAGATCCACTGATTTTTCTAGCTCAAAAAAAAGAACATTTGTAACAGTTTCCGGACTTTTATTCAGAAAAGAAAACAAGAGCCCTAAGAAAACTAATCCTAACCACAATTTATTCATAATATCCTACCTGATGTTTCTCAAAAAATAAACAGACATATTAATTAATATGCCTGTCTTTATCATTAATTCATATGGATTATATGAATTCTGTCATATAATTCAAACTGTCCGTACAGATTCTCCGGATTTTATCCTTTCAACCTGAATCTCCAATACTTTCTTTGCTTCTGCCTTTGTAACGGTTATATCCAGGTCCTTGTATGCAATCTTCCCCCCCTCTTCGGGTATTCCTTCGAACAACATGGTTACAAATCCGTTGACAGTTGTAATATCAAGGTCTTCGTCAAGCTCGATCCCAAAGAGGTCCAACATGTCATCAATATCGGCATTGCATGAAATCAGGTACTTGTCTTCTCCGATTTTCTTGAACCATTCTATTACCTGGTCATGTTCGTCCCATATTTCGCCCACCAGCTCTTCGATAATATCCTCCATGGTAATAAGACCTTCGGTTCCCCCGTATTCATCTATGACGATGGCCATGTGGGCTTTGGAAAGCTGGAGTTCTCTTAAAAGCTCAGAAATTTTCTTGTTTGGCGTAATGTAAATGGTTTTTGTTATATATTTTTTTAAGTCCTTTTCTTTTCTGTTTAAAGCCTGGTAAAAATCTTTCTCATGGAGAACTCCGATTATATTATCCATATCTCCCGAAAAGACCGGGAGTCTCGAATAACCGCTCAGAATAAACTTCTCCTTGATAGCGTCCAGACTTTCATTTTCTTCAATACCCACAATGTCAATTCTGGGGGTGTAAATGTCCTCAGCCACGGTTTCATTAAACTCGATAGCCGAGCGGATTAAATCACTTTCATCCTTGTCCAGTACTCCTTCATTTTCTACTTCATCCAACATGGTTATCAATTCGTCTTCATCTATGGATGGGTGTTCTTCAGCTTTAAAAGCCTTGTAGGTTATTTTCTTCAGGCTTGCAAGGAGCAAATTGACAGGTGAACAAATCTTCATAAACAAGCTCACTAAAGGAGCACATATGATTGCAGCTTTTTCCGGAACCATATTTGCCAAACCTTTGGGTACCAATTCACCTGCAACCAAGACCGTTAAAATTGCCGTAAGAGTCGAAATTAAAATGCTGTTATCTGTGAACAGTTTTGAAAAAATAAAGATTACCAGGGATGCTGCCGTGACATTTAAGATACTTCTGAAAATTATTATGGTTAACATCAGGTTATCATAATCATCATCCAGCTTCAGAACCAAGTCTGCTTTCTTATTGTTAGCTGCCAAACCTTTCATTCTCGACTTGTTGAATTTTTGAAAGGCTGTCTCTGCAGCTGAAAGATATGCAGACGTCAATAAAACAAGTATTAATATTGCGACCTGACTTATAGAGTCATCATCCATTTTTGTTGTACACTCCCAATTCAAATTATTACACCTATTACAACAATAGTATAATCGATGAAAATTAAAGTGTCAATTCTTTAAATTTGCCCCAATCCGTACCTTATCCTTAAACCGAGGAAAATATAGGCAAAGGATAAAAGCATAAAAAAACATATTATTGAAACAATAAAACTACTTCCTCAAAAATAGCTACGGTACATTTTTTATTAAAAAAAGTTTAAGGAAGGCTTAATTGATTTCTTTAAGTTTAGTGTTTATAGTCACAGTTGTAAGCAATGGAGGTATAAATTGTTATCGTTCATAAGTATGTTCAATTTAATAATTTTTATTATTTTTACGGCTTTTTATTCTTACCAGATATACTATGTGTTTTTAGCCTTATTTAAAAAAAGCAAGGACTTATATGCTTCCAAATACCATAAATACGCTGTGGTTATAGCCGCAAGAAACGAAAGCGCCGTCATTGGTCACTTGATTAAGAGCATAGAAAAGCAAAACTATCCCAGGGACTTGTTGGATATATACGTGGTGGCAGACAATTGCACCGATAACACGGCTGAAGTGGCAAAAAACGCAGGTGCCCATGTGTTTGAAAGATTCAACAAGCACTTTATCGGTAAAGGTTATGCCCTTGATTACGCCTTTAAGAACATAATGAGCAAGAATAAGGGCTATGAAGCCTATTTCGTATTTGATGCCGATAATCTGCTGGATGAAAATTATGTCAGCGAAATGAACAAGGTCTTTGACAAGGGCTATAAGATCATAACCAGCTACAGGAATTCCAAGAATTATGATACCAACTGGCTGTCAGCCGGGTATTCCCTCTGGTTCTTGAGGGAAGCCCAGTACCTTAACAATCCCAGGATGATTTTGAATACCGGTTGTGCCATATCAGGCACCGGTTTTTTGGTGAGTGACGACATAATACGGAAAAACAAGGGCTGGAAGCACCACCTGCTTACGGAAGACATTGAATTTACAATAGATAATGCCATCCGGGGAGAAAAAATCGGCTACTGCGGCAATGCCGTCATTTACGACGAGCAGCCTTATTTATTCAGACAATCATGGAATCAAAGGTTAAGGTGGGCAAAGGGGTTTTACCAGGTATTTGCCAAGTACGGCATGGATCTGATAAAGGCCATATTTACAAAAAAAAGCTTTTACTGTTACGATATGTTTGTGACCATCATGCCTGCCTTGTTTCTGACCTTAATCAGCGTAGCCGTCAACCTGACTGTTTTTTTGTTAGGCTTGATAAGCATTGATGCCTACCCCAGGCTGATGGAAGAAACTTTAGGCGCCATACTCTTGTCCATCTTTAACTCATACATGGTTCTGTTTGTATTGGGGCTGGTCACTACCGTCACTGAATGGAAAAAAATAAATGCTCTTCCCTTCAAAAAAATAAAATATATGTTTACCTTTCCCATATTTATTTTTACCTACCTGCCCATTTCAATAGCGGCCTTGTTCAAATTCAAGAAAATCGAATGGCAGCCCATAAGCCACACCATAGCCAAAACAATCGAAGAATTGCAGCAATAAAAAAATTATTTCGGGGACGGTTCTATTACTTCCGTCCCCAAAATTTTTATCTGTATTCCCTTGCAACGTATCCGCTTGTTGAAGCCCTTAACAAGCTTGAATAGCTGAGCTTGAAGCTGACTATATCTCCCACTTCATACTCTCTGTCGGACTTGGACACATCAAGTATCAGGTGGTCGGAGCTTGCCCCCAGGATGTCTATTTTTGAGTCTATGGGCTGAAGGCCGTCCGGGTCTGCGTCCTGCCTTCCCACTGCCAATATGGCTCTTTTGATAATGCCCCTGTCTTCATAAACAGGCTTGTTTCCAAAAGCATCAACACCTGTTTCCCCTATGGGTACCGATTGCTTTTCTTTTAATTCTATGATTTCCGCTTCCAGGGTGAAAGCATCGTCAAAGAAACCCTTCAGCTTCTGGCTGTAGGCAGTTTCACCGCCCAAAAGAAAAGCCTCTCCGACACGTAAATTGTTGATACCTTCCGGCAGTTCACCTTTCCCTATCAGGTGAATGGAGCTTGAATTTCCCCCTGATATCATCTGTAATTTAATACCGAATTTCTTTTCAATCTTCCTTGCAATTTCAACAAGGATGGAAAGATTGTCCTTTTTGGGTATAACTGCCCCGTAACAGGTAAGGTTTACCCCTATTCCGAAAAGCTCAATATTCTTAAGCTTGAGTATTTCTTCAACCGCATTGAAGATTTCATCTTCGTTTTTGAAGAATATTCCTTCCCTTAAGTCTCCCAAATCTATCATGAGAATGATTTTATGAACCTTGCCTTGTTTCTTTGCTGCTTCATCCAGGTTCCTTATGGTCTTTAATTCGGAGTTCAGGGAAATATCCGCATATTTAACAACCTGGTCGGTTTCGGAATTCATGGGAAGCCTCAAGAGGACCCTTTCCTTCCCGGTCCCTTCATATTTTTTAAGGTTTTGGATGCGGGAATCAGCTATATAATCAATATCCGATTCATTCAACAGCTTATATACTTCCATGTCCGCGGAAGCACCTTTTGTCACTATCATGAGAGAGCAGCCTGAACCTTTAACCATTTCCGTAATTCTGTCGAGATTGTTCTTCACTTTTTTTAAATCAATCACTAATCTTGGATACATATCATCACCTATATCCTTAAACTTTTTTTCATAAGCTGCAAGGCATCATTCAAGTATACTTTCGACAATACTCCCAGGGAAGACAAGATATAATCTTCATCTATCAGGACCTTAGCAGCTTCCGTAGGGTACAATTCATGCTCCTTTGCCAAAGTTTTCACTGATTCCAGGATTTCTTTCCTGCCCGGCAACCTGGTCAGGGCGCCGCCGGTCCCTATGATATATTGAACAGCGGTTAAATCCTTTCCTTCAGCAACGGTCTTTTTACCCGAGGCAGTATAGAAATATCTTAATTTCCCTGCATGTCTTTCCAGGGATGTATGAACCGCTTCCCTGGTCATTCTTATAACGAATTGTTTTTCCCTGTCCGTTTCGGGAATGGGCTTATAATTTTCCAAAAGCTCTTCCGCATCGGGGAATTCTTTTTTCAAATTATCCATGCCTATTTTCTCAACAATGTGACCAACGTTTACGTAAACTCCCAGGTCTCCTTCAACCGTTCTTTTTGCCTCAGGCTCCGGACTGATTAATATTGAATTTATTTCACTGGAGCCTTCGGTTACGGAATGGAGGTCAGTCGTTGCCCCTCCAACGTCAAACACTATCAGGTCGCCTATTTCTTCCTTTAAAACCTTGGCCGCTTCCATAACTGCACCCGGAGTGGGAATTATGGGGCCCTTAACCAGCTCTCTTACCTTGGCCATTCCCGGAGCATGAATAATGTGCTCCTCAAAGGCATCTTGAATTATTTTCCTTGTAGGCTCTATAACCAAGGTATCAATCTTTGGATATACATTTTCTACTATGTAAACCTGGTTATCCGCTTCCTGGCACATGAGACGGACTTCTTCCTGGTTCTCGATGTTACCGGCATATATAATGGGTATCTTTAAACCCATGGACAAAATCATTTCCATGTTGTAAAGAGCCGTGTCTCTTTCCCCGTAATCAACCCCGCCTGCAACCAAAATAATATTTGGATTTATTTCCCGAATCTTGTTTAAATCAGTTCTCCTGAGCTTGCCTGAGGTGATCATCTTTATGATTCCTCCGGCACCCAAGGCAGCCTCCTTGGCAGCTCTTACCGTCATGTCATATACAAGCCCGTGAACGGTCATTTTTAAACCGCCTGCAGCACTGCTTGTAGCTAACATATCATCCCATGTCAATGTATCCGTCTGCAGGTTTTTCTTTAAGTCTTCAATAGCACCCCTAAGCCCTATTGTTACGTCACCCTCAGTTACACTGGTAGGTGCCTGACCCTGCCCTAAAAAGGCAGGGTTCCCGCTACCTATTCCATTGAATGCATTAACTACTGTAGTGGTAGACCCTATTTCAGCCACCAATACATCTGCTTTCATTATGCGTTCATTTCCCTTCTTCTCTTTACTAAGAAACTTGCCACGTCAATACCGTGGGTGCCTCTTCCAAAACCTGCATCCAGTCCTGCTTCTTTTGCTATTTCATTTGTAACTTGAGTTCCGCCGCAGACAATCATAATCTTGTCCCTGATACCCTTTTCTACTGCCAGGTCATGAACCTTCTTCATATTCTTGGTATGAACATCATCATGGGTTATGATGGTGCTTAGCAATATGGCATCAGCATTGGTTTCGATGGCTGCATCCACCAATTTTTCAACGGGACATGAAGTTCCCAGGTATTCGTATTTAATACCGAAGCCTTCAATACCGCCATGCTTGATGTCCAATATTTCCTTAAGTCCTACGGAATGCTCGTCTTCTCCTACTGTGGCTGCTACGACAAACATGGGTTTCTTTTGAATATCTTCCCTTATTTCCACATCCGACAAAACATCCGGCTTTTCAGGAATAACTAATTCATTAATGTCTATATCAAAGTTTACTTTACCTCTTACTTCGCAATATGTTCCTTCAGCAGGATGCATTACTTGTTTATGCACAACCGTTACTTCTTCCAGTCCCATCTTTTCTCCGCATTTAATAGCCGCAAATTCGGCTGTTCTTTCATCCAGGGGCAGGAATATTGACAAGAGTACGGTTCCGTCAGCCCTCCATTCAACTTCAGGCTTAACCAGGTTTGTATCATAATATTTTTCAAGGTCTTTAAGCCTTACATTCACATTGTCATTCTCATCCAATTCATCGATGTACTGGATTTTTGAACGGTCTTCAAAGGTATCTCCACCTATGGCATCACTTGCCTTTTCAAATTCCGGCGGTATATTGTTGTAGCCGTAATGAACGGAAACTGGAGCAAAATAATCTTCATCCCTTTCAAATACGAAGCCGGCTCCGATTCCACCATCTATTTTACGTACAATACCGTCTCCGTTTCTCTCCGGATACTTGCCGCTGTCAACAAAGAAGCCTTCCTCAACAGCCTTGAAGTAACCGCCTACTTCAAGAATTTCTTCCATGAACAGGATTGCTCTTTCCTTAAGCTCTCTTACTTCCTTGCCCAAGGGTCCTTCCCTGTCTAGCTTAACCATCTCTCTGAAGCCGTCCATGCCTGTGAGGGATTGTTTGGCTGTCATTATTCCTGCAATGTTGTTGTAGTGCCAGGGCACGTTTCTCCCTTCGTCAGGAGTTATGGTGGATTGAATATCAGCACTGGTAAGTCTTGATATTACCATGTTCAAGGTATGGGTTACAGCTGCCTCACGGGTATCTGATTCCATGTATTTTGTATTTTGCTGGGCCCTCATCTTGTAATCTTTGAACAAGTCACGAAGGGCTACTGCATATGGTAAGTCTAATCTCATGCAAGGAGCCGGAGGTGCCGTCGGAGGTACTGTTGATAAGGCTATGTTTTCGGGTTTTATGCCCACTCTTACTGAAAAGGCTGTATTTATGGCATGCTGTACCATGAGTTCAGGCATAACCTTCCAGGCCTTCATAGCCGTAGCATTGGCATTGTGGGCTCCGTCTATTTGAAGCATGTCTGCCCAGGCCATAACCTTTTTGGCTTCACAGGCATCAACAAAGCTTCTCACCATGTTCACGTTTCTGTACAATACATTGTATTGGGGGTCCTGATGGGCACCGTTTACCCCTTCTTCAGCAAACATAACAGCTATATCCGGTCCTGCAACCCCTGATACGTATGAATGGAAGTTTATGGGACGGCCAACTTCATCTTCTATCATGTCTAAGGCCTTCCTGCTGGCCCTCACTTGTTTTCTTGTAACCATGATACCCCCGATACCCTGGTTGGTACCTTCAAGCAGGGAATCAACATGGGACTGGCCGGCTGTCCTTATAACCATGATGTGGTCTGCCCCGTGCCATGCGGCCATACGCATTCTTCTTATGTCATCTTCAAATCTTCCCGAAGCAATTTCCGTTGTTATTACACAGTCAGGCTGGGGGTCAATGTAGCCAAAGCCCCTGCTTCCCGGAAGGGGAACTGAATTTTTCAGGCATTCAGATGTTTCATGGTATTCAAATTCGCCTACTGTTCTTTTTTCGTTCCTTCCTTCCCTCCAATGCCATCCCCGGCGTCTTGGCTCATATTTATCCAGGTCTTTCAGTAATTCTTTTATATCTATCTTCTTGTTAGGATCAAGTTTCATTCTCTTCCCTCCTTAAAACAAAGTGTCAACATCGTCCCAGTGCTTGCCTTGTGCCAACAATAATCCTGCCTCACGCACCGAGCAACCTAATTTTTTGGAAAGTCTCCACACAACATTTCCTGCTCCTTTTCCCATTAAACCCTTGTTCATTACTCCTTCTACTATGGGTTTGGCTTCAAGGCTTGAAAATCCCATTCTAAGCAGGATACTTCTTTCTATGGCCGGTGTTGTGTTTTTCCTTCCCAATTCCAGCAGAGGGTCAACAATTTCATTTGCTAATTTCCAAAATCTTTCATATAGCTCTTCATCTGTAAGATTCGCCAAATGAGCCCTTCTTTGCTCAAAATCATCAGCTCTCTTCATTATAAACCTCCTCTTCTTATTTCAAAATAGGCGTACAGTCATACGCCTATTTTGTTGTATATTTTACAATTCTGCCAGTACGCTTTTTACGAATTCAACATTGGAATTTGTTTCCAAGGCAAGAAATTCTATATCTTCTTCCGTCGGTGTCACCTTATAATTTGCTACTGCATTTTTAATCAATGATTTTCTCATATGAATCAAATCGGCATCATTTACTTTAATAAGTGAAGGATGCGAAGGCAAAATTATATTCTTGCCCGGTACTTCGTCTTTTGGATCGCCGAATTTGATTTCGATTCCGTTTTCCCTTGCAAACGAAAGCTGGGGCTGAATGTGTTTGCCTGCTCCCGTATACTCGGTTTCCTGAACAACTATCATCTGGTCCTGATCCAATTCCTGGGCTAAGGCAAATGCAGCGGTAAGGGCTGTATTTCCTGCAGGTCCCTTTTCAAGTCCTTCAAGACTTGCCAAAACTTCTGTCATGTAGAAGACTTCACCCTGGTGAACCGTCAAATACCTGTCCATGTATCTTAAAGGTCTTGCTGCTGAACGAGGTACGTCCGAACGGTCTGGCCAGGTTGAAAATGGCATGCCGAATCCCGTATGACCTGTTGTGAAGGATTTTTTGTTGAATTGGGTGTCTGATGCCATATGAAGGCCTGATAAATCAACGCTTGCTGCAACTATCCTGGGCTGAGCACCCGCTTTTTTCAGTCCCCTTGCGGTTCCCGTAAGGTTTCCGCCTCCAGCGTTGGTTACTACTACAACATCCGGGTCTCTCTGGTATTTTTCCCTGAACTGCATTGCTATTTCGTAACCTAAGGTTTCAATTCCGGCAATTGCAAAAGGTGTGTACAAAGAAGCGTTGAAGTATCCTGTTTCCTCCAATATTGTCAGGAAGGTATAAAACAATTCAGGACCAACCGATAATTGTACGACTTCTGCTCCCAGGGCTTCGCATTTTCTTGCTTTTTCTATTATTTCCGGCTGTCCGACTCCCTTCGAGTCATAGCATTCCTGGACAACTATGCACTTAAGCCCGTGCATTGCAGCCTGTGACGCAACCGCAGCCCCGTAGTTGCCGCTTGTGGCCGTAACAACTCCCTTATAGCCTAATTTTTTTGCCGTATATACAGCAGTTGAAGCCCTTCTGGCCTTAAAACTTCCCGATGCATTACAAGCTTCGTCTTTTATGAATATTCTTGCCCCTTTTCCCTTAGGTGCCAGTTTTCTTGCCAAAGCAGTAATATTTCTAAGCTCTAAGATAGGTGTATTTCCAACTCCGTACTGGGACTGGATTTGTTGAATTTCTTCTATGGTATATCCGGCTTCTTTCATCATGCGTTCATAATCAAAAGCTATTGAGCCGCTTTCAAATTTAGAAAAGTCCAGTCCCGCAGCCTTTTTCATAATTTCCGGCCTTCTGGCCATAACGGCTGCGTAGCTCATATCCTTACTCATTATCGGCACCTCCAAATACAATTTCTTTTACTTGCTCGCTGATTTTTAACAATTCAGGAACAAACTTGCCAAAATCATGCTTGTAATATGGATTTGCCTCGACTAAGGTACCTCTTTCCAAACGCTTGGTCCTTGTTAAAACAGTAACTTCATCGCCGATATTTGCATCTTCCTGCAAATATCCTTTCACCCATAATTCCAGGGGTACCTTTTTGGTGTCATCCGGAACCTGGGGTGCTCTTTCTTCAGGTTTTAAAACAACTCTGTGTATTAAAACCCATTCACCTTTTTTTATCACTTTTAACACTCCTTTAATTGTTTTTGCCGCCGATAATTATCCGGCTCTCAGTCCCGTCAGCTTCTTTCTGGTTATTTAACTATCTTGCATTCGGGATCTATTAAGTCTCTCATGTCTCCCATTATTGCCCTTGGTACAGGAATGGTGAGCATTGTATGTAATCCCGGTTTTGCATTGATGATATGAGGAATAGTGTTAACACACATTGCTATGGTGCCGATTCCTCCCGGAACTTCAGGTGAGTTAACCAAATTAATGTTTGGTGTTCCTTTAATGATTACATAGTCACCTGTCTGAACTCCCACTTGCTCAGGTTCAATTTGCTGCGGGTGATCCATTTCTATCTTCAGTTCTCCATCTATATATCCATAGCCCTTCATAGCAACTCCCGCAACATTACCTGCTTTAGCAAATCCATGGGGTGATTTTCTGTCTACATCGGTAACGATGGGTGCCATTGAAGTAGTTATTTTATCAACCTTCCAGCCTATAGCTTCAGCAATCATGCTGATGGATTCATGGAATCCAACGTGGCCCGACAAGGTTCCTTCTTCCATACCCTTATTAAATTCTTCAACTGTTAAACCAATACCTTGTTCATGCATTACGGCAGGTCCGAAAGGAGATAAGGAGTTCACCCTTCTTGCTGTAATGTGGTCAACAGTTTCACAGCAACCGGTCATAACAACAACCAAAAGGTCCATTATCAAGCCCGGGTTAATTCCTGTTCCGATTATAGATACACCGTTTTCCTTGGCTATTCTGTCAAGTTCTTTTGCCAGTTCAGGTGATTGAGCCTGCGGGAATGCCATTTCTTCCGCACTTGATACAACATTTATTTTTTTCTCCAAACAGAATTTTAACCTTTCAAATGCCACTTTTGTAAATGAGTCTGTACAGCACAATACAACGTCGGCTGCCTTTTCTTTTATTACTTCTTCAGGTGTGCCGACTATTACATCCGGCCTGTCTCCTCTTTCAATTCCCAGGAGCTCGTACATACTTTTACCTAATTTAGCGCCTCTTCCAACTACGCCAACAATATCAACACCTTTTTTGTTCAGCAGCATCTTTGCCATGCCGCCGCCCATTGCTCCAAGTCCCCAAATAATAACTTTTACGTTTTGCATTTTTTTACTCCTCCTTTTGTTATATAATACTTACATATATATTAAGCAATATTTATGCCAATATTAGAAATTCCTTAAGATTTCAACATTTTGTTTATTTTATCTCAAATATGGCAATTTATTCGAATCAAAGGTGAAAAAAAATTGGCAGTATTTCTGAAAAAAATATTAAAAAAAGCAAATATTTTTGCACACGAGTGCAAATATTTTTGCTTTTTTTATAGTTTTATATCATATTTTTTGATTTTGTGCTGCAGGGTTTGCCTTTTTATTTTTAATGCCCTTGATGCCCTCGTAATATTGTAGTTATTGTCTATAAGGGCCTTTTCGATTATCTTCTTTTCCAGGTCGTTCAAATAGGTGTCTATGCCTGTATCCTTGATTTTATCAAAATCACCGATTTGATAATGGCTTATGTCGGGAACCGAAAAGTGGCTCCTGCATAAAATTTCCTCATCGTCATCACACATGCTTATGGCTGACATAATCATGTTTTCAAGCTCTCTTGCATTACCGGGATAATCATAGGACAAGAGAAACTCGCAGGCATCATCGGAAAAACCTCTAATATGCTTGTTAAATCTTGCATTGTGCTTGTCCACAAACATTTTGGCAAGCAGCAATATATCGTCCACTCTTTCTCTTAAGGGAGGTACGTATAACTGGATTACATTGAGCCTGTAATACAAGTCTTTTCTTAATTTGCCCTCTCTTAAAATTTTTTCGGGATTCTCATTGCATGTGGTAATAATCCTTACATCTATAGGGATATCCGTTGAGCCCCCCACCCGTCTTATGTAATTTTCCTGGAGGACTCTTAAAAGCTTGGGCTGGAGCTCATAAGGCATGGAGTTTATTTCATCCAGCAAAAGGGTTCCCCCGTTGGCCTGTTCAAACAAGCCCGGCCGGTCCACGGCTCCGGTAAAACCTCCCCTGGCTGTCCCGAAGAGTAAGCCTTCCAGCAAGGATTCAGGCAGGGCGGCACAGTTCTGAGCCTTAAAAGGTTTGTCCTTCCTGGGGCTGGCATAATGTATGCTTTGGGCAATCAACTCCTTGCCCGTTCCCGTTTCACCGTATATAAATACAGATGCTGAATTTTTCGCTGATTTTTTGGCCTTTTCTATGACATCCAAAAATTTTTCGTTTTGTCCGACTATATTGTCAAAATTATACTTCTTTACTTTTTTATGCTTAACCTCTGCGGGTTTCTCGATTTCATCGTGGAGTTTTAAGATTGTGTTGGACATTTCCTCAATTTTGGTTATATTCTTGGCAACTTCCACTGCCGCTATAACCTCCCCGTCCATTAAGACAGGCACTGTCGTATTAATTGTGGAAATCTCCTTTCCGTCCTTGTTTAAATATGTTTGTTTTAAGTTCTTTGTGACGGTCTTGGAATGTAAGGCTTTTAAAAGAGTGCTGGTTTCCTTGTTCAGGCCTTTAAAAACATCCTTGAAGGGTTTTTTGATAACATCCCGGGAATCCATCTTTTCCAAAGCTGCCATGGCATCATTGTAAAAAATGGTATTGCCGTCCTTGTCAAGGACATGGACACCTTCATCTACTAACTGCAAAATATTTTGCATCAGCAGCATACATTCCTTAGCCTTCATAGAACCCTCCCACAGTTTATTTATAATATATCAGAGTAAACAAACCTATTTGTGTCATCCCGAGCGTTAGCGAAGAATCTCATCATTATTAAAAATGAGATTCTTCAGGCCTCGCCTTCAGAATTATCACGTGTTATCCACACCACGATAAACGAATTTCATTTGTCATCCTGAGCAAAGCGAAGGATCTCATTAAATGATGGGATTCTTCACTGCGTCCAGAATGACACTATGTGAGCTCATGAGATTCCTCGGGCTAAAGCTCTCAAGATGACTCTATAGTGTATTCATAGCAATGGCAATTTACGGACTTAAGACCTCCATTACATGTAAAAGCCCCCGTTAACGGAAATAACCTGG
>DCDC01000063.1 GCA_002316225.1 Firmicutes bacterium UBA1065
AGTTAAGGCAAATTCAATTAATCTTATGTGCAAAATCAAGAACTTAACATTTTTAAATGACATAAAATCTATCAATGAATTGGGAGGTGTAATTTTATGAAAATTGCTCTGATAAACGGGAGCCCAAGGGTTAAACACACCTCATCAGGAATTCTTCTAAATTCAATTAAACCCAAATTGCATGATAATAATAGTATAGAAGAATTCAATTTTAAAACAAGCGAAATAAAGAGTGATGACTTAGAGCAAATATCAAGATGCAACGTAATTCTGTTTGCCTTTCCTTTATATGTTGATGGAATACCTTCACATCTGTTAAGATGTTTGTATCAGATGGAAAAGTATTTTGGTTCAAATATAAACAATGATATTATCGTATATGCTATTGTTAATGCCGGATTTTATGAAGGGAAACAAGCCGGTTTGGCTATAGAAATGATGAAAAACTGGGCTGAAAAAGCAAAATTAAAGTGGGGGCAGGGAATAGGCATCGGCGGCGGAGGAATGATGTCAATGATTGAAAATTCAACTGCCACCAAGGGAAGAATGAAAGATGTACATATTGCATTGACTCATCTGGCAAAAAATATCATAGTTTGCAAAAGTGCAGATGAAATATATACAACACCCGGCATACCAAGGATAGCATATATAATCGGAGGCAATATGGGCTGGCGTCAGTCTGCAAAGAAGAACGGCTTAAAGGCAAAGGATTTATCTCGGGTTTCGGGGAAAGTATGGTGAAGAAAAAAGTGGACAATTATTATATTAAACTAAAAGAGACAATAAATGAAAATGATTTTAATGAAATAAATGATTTAAAAAACACCTGTGCTGAGCATGACAATACACAATTGAAATTAGAAATTGAATACAAGCTTAGCAATAGTCAAAAAATCACTAAAAATGTGAATGCAATCAATGAATTCATGTTCTACGACGATGATAAGCTCGTCGGATACGCAGGAATCTGTGATTTTGGCGGAGATGAAATAGAAGTTAACGGCATGGTTCATCCCGAATACAGGAGAAGAGGGATATTTACGAGGTTGTTTTCCCTGGTTAAAGATGAATTCAACAAAAGAAACTCAAAAGCCATGCTTCTGTTGAGCGATCATAATTCTGCCGGCGGTATTAGTTTTATAAAAAAGATAACCGATGAATATCATCACTCCGAATACGACATGAATTTGGATATGGATGCAATACATAGAGAGAGCTTTAATAATTTGGTTTTTAGAAAGGCCGTAAAAGAAGATGTTGCGAAAATAGCAAATGAAAGCTTCGAGTTTTTCTATGATATTGACATTGACGGGATTTTGCTTGACTCAACATATGTACTGGAAGCAGGAAATGCTTTGATAGGGAAGGTCCGTTTGGAAATTGTTGAAGATACAGGAGGAATCTATGGTTTAGAGGTTCTTCCCGCTTACAGGGGGAAAGGATATGGAAGGGAATTATTGATTCGCTCTATCAATAAATTAAAGGAAAGCAAGGTCAATTCAATAAATCTGCAGGTTGAAACAGAGAACATTAATGCATTAAATCTATATAAATCTTGCGGTTTCAAGGAAAACTACACCATGGATTATTATATATTAAAAAAAAACGATAGATTAGTTGGTTTCTTTGCTTGCGCTTAATATTATTAGGGGATAAGGGATAGCAATTTTTTATTTAGTGTTCAAATTATCAATTACATCCGATTGAAGCAGCTGCAATTGTTGCAACAATGACTGATGACATTGAAGTAATGGCTGCCGCTGTGCTTCACGATATGTTATCAATTTCTCAGTATTTGAAATATAAGGTTTATATGATGATTATTTTGACATAAAAGAAGAAGAGACTGATGATGATTAAACACAAGGGAAAAATGAAAAGAATTTTAAAAACACTGATTAAATATTCATTTATTATTTTATTAGTATTCTTTATTATACTTATAGCAACTAATACATATGTTAAGAAATTATCTAAAGACAGGATTATAACAGCTGATAGAGCTGCTGATTTGGATGCGGATTGCATTCTTGTTCTTGGGGCGGGAGTTAGGGCAGATGGTTCACCAAGCCCAATGCTTAGAGACAGACTTTTGCAGGGAATTGCCCTTTATGAACTTGGTGCTTCTGACAGGTTATTAATGAGCGGTGACAATACCAAAAAGGATTATGATGAAGTAAATACAATGAAGCAATATGCCATTGACCATGGTATCCCCTCAGAATATATTTTTATGGATCATGCCGGCATTTCAACCTATGACAGCATCTATCGGGCAAAGGAAATCTTTCAGGCTGGTAAAATAATTATAGTTACTCAAGAGTATCACCTCTATCGGGCTTTGTATATTTCAGATTCTCTTGGAATAGAAGCCTATGGGGTTGCTGCTGATCCGGTCCTGTATGCCGGTCAGGAGCTGAGGGAAATGAGAGAAATAATGGCCAGAGCAAAAGATTTTGTTAAATGCATAGTTAAACCACCAGCCTCCATTTTAGGTGAAGTGATACCCGTAAGTGGTGATGGCAATGTTACAAATGACAGGCCTTAGCATAATGTCGAAATAATTGAACAAAGCAAAATTAATACGATTAAATGAAAATAACTTACTGTAGAACTTTGATGATTCTTGCAGTAAGTTATTTATTTGTTAATTTTTTTTCGACAAGAATATTGACTGCAAAACTGTTTGGTACTTTATAATTATGATAGCTCAATGTATTTAAATTTTACGAGGAGGACGAAATGAGTACTAAAAAATCATTAAGCTTTATTTTGGTAATCTGTATGTTGTTCAGCTTATTGGCAGGGTGCTCTCAACAAAGTGAACCTGCAGCTCAAAATGACAATACAGAACCGGAAAGCAATGTTGAAGAAGAATCACAATTAAAAATGAAACCGGGAACTTACACAGCATCTGCAACCGGTTTCAGGCTGTTTGAAGAAGTGGAAGTAAGTGTAACGGTTGATGAGACATCCATACTTGATATAGAAGTAAGTATGGATAATGGTGAAACAAAACCTATTTTGCAAAGTGTTATTGATTTGATGGTTCCGCGTATGATTGAACAGCAATCGGTATATGTTGACACAATAACCGGAGCAACTGCTTCAAGTGCTGCAGTGAGGGTTGCTGTTATGGAAGCTTTATCTCAAGCATTGGAAGCTGGAGGATCTCCGGCTGACGCACTTGATGCATTTAAGAAGACTCCTGAAAAGTCAACAAAGAAGGAGACAATTAACACTAAAGTTCTTGTTGTTGGTATGGGTGGATCAGGAACTGTTACTGCCATGCGTGCAGCCGAAAAAATGTATGAAAAAGATCCTAACAGTGTAAGTGTGCTTGCTATTGACAAGGCCGGTAAATTCGGTGGAACATCTGCGGTAACCAGTGAAATGTTTGCTGTAAATGCACCAAGGTTCCAGGAAGAGTTCAACGAAGGTAAAGACTATGTAAATAAAGCACAACTCCGTCAAGCCTGGTTGGATTATACCGAAGGCGATGCAAAAACCGAAATGGTTGATTTGCTGTTAGACAACTCGGGAAAAGTAGTAGATTGGCTCATATATGAACATGGATTCAAGTTTTCAACTCCTAAGAGAGGATTCACTGAAGCAGATATATACGAAGTTAAATATCAGTACCTGCCCAATGATACCGGTACTAAAGAATATGCTATAACAAATTCCTATTTCGAAGGATTGGTTGCAGATTATGTTGCTTTAGGCGGTAAGTATATGCTCGAGACAGAAGCATATGAATTAATATATGATGAGCAGACAAATACCGTAAAGGGCGTAAAAGCTCGTAAAAATGACGGGACAGAGTATGAGATATATGCAGATGCAATAGTTCTGGCAACAGGCGGATTTGCCGGGAATGCTAAAATGGAAGAGAAATATTTAAGCAATGAATACTATCCATTAAAAGGCAGTTGGAAACATTACGGCATGCACCAAAATGACGGGAAGATGATGGAAAATGCAATTTCTATAGGAGCAGGCACATACAATATAGGTATGCCTCCCATGGTTCACGTGGCAGGAACTACAGATTTCCTTACAAACTTTCCTAAATATGAAATCCCGGGCATGATTGGACGTATGACAGGAAGACCTGCAGTTTGGACACCGGGTGATATTCCTTTGGATATGGTGGTTGCATCCAATTCATTGGCTGTAAATCAAAAAGGTGAAAGATTTACATCAGAAACAGGTGTTGGAATGCTGGATCCATGGAAATCCGGAGCAAGGTTCTACAGCATATGGTCTGATGAACAGATTCAAAAGATAAAAGAAGAAGGCTTCAGAATAGCACCGGAAGGTCCTGCTACTGCCTACTTAGGACACCAGGCACCTATACCTGTTAATACTCCGTTGCCGGAAACTTATGAAGTACTCCAGGCTGCCATCGATAAAGGATACGTTTATAAAGCTGATACAATTGCCGATTTAGCAAAACAATTAAACATGGATCCGGCAACCTTGGAGAACACTGTTGCTAAATACAATGAATATTGTGAAACCGGTGTTGATTTAGACTTTAATAAACCTGCAGAGTTTTTGGACAAAATAGGCTCCGGCCCCTATTACGCAATAACCGGTGCTCCATACTGCTACAGCACCTGCGGCGGCTTAGACATAAATGTGAACTTTAATGTTTTGAAGGCTGACGGGGAAACTCCTATAAACGGACTCTATGCTGTTGGTACAGATTCAATGGGAGTTTTGTTCACCGAAAAGAAACCTTATGTTACATTTGGAGGAGCTGCTCAAGGCTGGGCCTTTACATCCGGTTATTTAGCAGGGGAAATTGTTGCTGAATATGTATCAAACAAATAAATATTTTTGAACATAAAAACCGAAAACAACTCGAAATAGTATTTTAAGGAACCATAATATCGACAAAGCTTAAAACTCATTGTCATTCTGAAGGCGAAGCCTGAAGAATCTCATCTCTTATATTGATAAGATCCTTCGCTTACGCTCAGGATGACATGAGAGGGTTTGTCATAACTTAAGCTCGAAATAGAATATTTCGAGTTGTTTTTTTATGATTACAAAACTTAAAAAGTATGGTATAATTTTAACAAAATTATTGGGGAGTGGATTAAAATAAAATACCAGATAGGAAGAATTTCTAAGTATTTGGGAGTAACAACAGAATCATTAAGGCATTATCAAAAGTATTCTATTTTAGAGCCGAAAAAAGATAAGGACAGTACTTATAAGTATTATGATCCTATTTCTGTTGGCAGACTTCTGGCCATGCGAAAGATGCGTACAGCCGGTTACAGTTTGGCTGATATATCTAAAAATATGACGGAATTTTCTGTTCAGGAGTATTACAGGACTTTTTATGAAAACACGCAATCGGCAAAGAGAAAATTGGAATATCAAAAAATCTTGATAGAAAGAATGGAATGCCATCTGAAATTTGTTGAAAAATTGTTTAATGAAGACTTTTCCTTTGAAATTGAGAAAAGTCCTGACTATTATTGCTTTGATTATATGGTTGGCAATAATTTAATATTGCAGGAGCAGCCATACCTCAAACAATTTGCCAGGTGGTCTGAATATATGTTGTTTGTTTTAAACTATTCTCCATGCTCCTTTGATATTCTGGATGAGGGAATCAATGAAATAAAAATCGGCTTGCTTGCTGAAGAAAAATTTGTTAATTTTTTCGATTTGGACACAACCGGACTTGTTTACAAGCGTGAATCAAAATTATGTGTAACTTGTCCGATAAGGCACAATCTCCATGGGAAACTGATAGGAAAAATTAAATTGCAGGATATTCAGGAATACTTGTCGCAAAACAACCTGACACCTACAGACGAACCGTTTTTTGTAGGTGAAGTTTCTTTTCATCAAAAGGGTGAAGAGTTCTTTTACAGTAAACTGTATATACCAATAGAATAATGCTTACGGCAGAAACAATGATTTGCCCCCGTTTTTAAAGGAGGGGAACAAGAGTGAGATTTATGCGCCAGACAATGGCAACAAATTTAATATTACCACCTCATCATTTATTAACGGGGAAGAGGGATTGAACGTAAAGGGCTTAGCTGTTGCCATGACCTTTGTGCTGACAAGAATTGAGGACATAAGACCAGGTTTTAATTCTGTTTTTATTGTCAGGTACCTCATTGAAAAGGCCGGCAACGTGGATGAAGCATTGGAAATGTTAAATGACCTGCCCCTTGCATCCAATGCCAATATATTGCTGGCGGATAAAAGCGGTAAAATGGTTGTGGTCGAGTGTTCGCCATTTGAAAAGAAAATAAGAAACCCGATTAACCTGGAAAACGGCAGTAAGGTTATTTGCACAGTCAATAGTTTCACTTCTCCTTATATGAAAAAGTATGAATGGAATGGTGAAGATACATATTATTCTGACGAAAGATATAATACGGTTATCGAAGCTATAAAAAGCTATAGAAATGAAAATATTATTGAATACTTACAGAATTTGTTGAAAGGCAAATACGGATTCATGTGCCAATATGAAAAAAGACTAAACTTTGAAACAGTTTGGAGTTCAATATTTGATTTAAATATGCTTAAAATATACAGGGCAGAGGGAGACCCTCGAAGGAAGAAGTTTATTGAAGATAACAGATTAAAATAATATTTCCCCTGACAAAAGTCAGGGGGTTTTTGTATTAATGTAAGAATAATTATATATACTTTTTAGCAAATGATGTTAAAATATATGTAAGAACAGTATTTGCAAGATTTAGTATAAGAATAAAAGGGGTAAAAAATACAGGGAAGGTGAAAATAATGGTGGACGGGTTATCTCTTAACAAATCGATTGTAATAAGAAGGGAAGAAGAGAAAGATTACAAGAGGGTTGAAGAAATCACAAGAAAAGCATTCTGGAATTTATATGTTCCGGGGTGCGAGGAACACTATTTGGTTCATATCATGCGGTTCCATGAGGATTTTATACCGGAACTGGATTTGGTTATTGAAGTTGAAGGCCAAATAATTGGCAACATAATGTATACCAAGGCAAAACTGATTGATGAAAAGAGGGAAGAAAAGAATATCCTAACTTTCGGACCGGTTTGCATTCTGCCGGAATACCAGAGAAAGGGGTACGGGAAAAGATTACTTGAATATTCCTTTGAAAAGGCAAGTGAACTTGGTTATGATGTTATTGTAATATTTGGGAATCCGGGCAATTATGTAAGCAGCGGCTTTAAAAGCTGCAAGCAATTCAATGTATGCCTTGAGAACGGGACATACCCCTCCGCTATGCTGGTAAAAGAGCTTAAACCCCATACCTTGGACGGAAGAAGGTGGGTTTATTATCAAAGCCCTGTTTATGAGATAGATAAAGAAGAGGCTTTGCTTTTTGACCAAGGCCTTGAACCCATGGAGAAAAAATCCCTGCCATGCCAGGAAGAATTTTATATTATGAGTAATTCAATTATTCAGTGAAAAACTTTTTAAGGATAACTTAGGAGGAAACAGTGAGATATACATTCATATGTTATGCAAGATGAAGCACATGCAAAAAAGCCAAGGATTGGCTGGTGAAAAACAATATTGATTTTGTGGAAAGGCCGATAAATGAAGAAAATCCAAGGGAGAGCGAGATAAGAGACTGGATAAAAAAGAGCGGATTCCCTATAAAAAGGTTTTTTAACACTAGCGGTACCCTTTATAAGGATTTAAACTTAAAAGAAAAACTGGAAACCATGTCTGAAGATGAGCAGATTAAACTCCTGGCATCGGATGGTATGCTTGTGAAAAGGCCCATACTTGCAGGCGGAGATATAGTAATAGTTGGTTTTAAAGAAGACGAGTGGAGGAATAAACTTTTGTGAAAATGAATTTGTTTATAACGGCAATAACTCCGGGCCTGGCCCTGGCATTGATTTTTTATTTGGTTGACAGGCACGACAGGGAGCCTCTTCACATGTTATTGAAGGTTTTTATCTTTGGTGCCATTTATGTTATTCCCACAATCCTTATTGAGAATTTTTTATTGTTATTCAACAGGTTTGGGGGTCTTTTAGGTGTTGCCTACACTGCCTTTATTGTTGCGGGCCTAACGGAAGAATACATGAAAAGAGAGGTTGTTATAAGATATGTGTATGCCAATCCTGTATTCAATGAAAAATTGGATGGCATAATCTACTGTGTAATGTCCGCCTTGGGTTTTGCAACCATTGAAAATATCATGTATGTGGTATTCGCTTTTTCAGATGTTGAAGCAGTAGGATATTACAGGGCGGTCGTTTCGGTACCTGCCCATATGCTTTTTGCAGTTACCATGGGCTATTACCTTTCATTGGCTAAGTTTGCCCTGACTCCTGGTGAACACTGGCACTATTTTAAGAAATCCTTATCGGTTCCTGCCATAATGCACGGAGTTTTTGATTTTATATTAATGTCCAATATTAAGCTGCTGATGGTCTTATTTGTACCCTTTGTAATTTATTTGTGGGTTGTAAACTTAAAGAAATTAAATGTTTATTACAATGATTCCAAGAATTATGCAAATATGAATGACAACTTTGATAAATTTTAATTAATTGGGTATTGTCAATTGGTGATTGGCACAGTAATTAACAGGAGCGAAGACAATAAGTCCTGAGAAAATAAGCATACGTTAATAGTGATTAGAATGGCGCCAGACTCCTTAATAGACGCCACATAGGGGGAAGGGTATGAAAAGGGTAATATTTTTAGTTGATATGAATGCCTTTTTTATAAGCTGCGAGAAAACCCGCCATCCGGAAATAGAAGGCAAACCCGCAGCGGTTGCGGGAGATCCTGTAAACCGGAGGGGAATAATACTGGCTGCAAATTATGAAGCCCGAAAATATGGCATAAAAACAACCATGATTTTAAGGGAGGCTTTCAGGTTATGCCCTGATTTGGTCATATTTCCTCCTGACCATAAATTTTACGAGAAGAAGTCAAAAGAAGTAATGGACCTTTTGTCAACATATACTCCTCTTATTGAGCAAAACAGCATTGATGAAGCCTGGTTGGACATGACCGGTTCCGAGGGCTTGTTTGGCCAGCCCTTTGAAGCTGCAGGAAACATTATGGACAGAATTAAGGATGAGCTGAATTTGTGGTGCTCAATCGGCATATCTGAAAACAAGTTCCTGGCAAAAATGGCTTCGGAAATGAAAAAACCCCTTGGTATTACAGAACTGTGGAAAAAGGATATCGAAGAAAAACTGTGGTCCTTGCCTGTCAGCCAGATGTACGGAGTAGGGAAGCAGACTGCCAAAAAGCTTAACAGCATGGGTATTTACACAATCAAGGATTTAGCCCTGACAAATATTGAAGATATTTATAAAAAATTAGGCAAAATAGGGGCTGAACTGGTACAACTGGCAAATGGTAATGATGATTCTCCCGTAAACGCCACCAGGGAAGAAGTTAAATCCATAGGCAGGTCAACTACCCTGGCTCATGACATTACGGACATAGAAGATGCCAAAGCAATACTTATGGACTTGGCCGATGAAGTAGGTATGTCTGCCCGGAAAAAGGGCAAAAAAGGCAATACCGTTCAAATAACCATTAAATATGCTAATTTTAATACTATAACCAGGCAGATGACCCTTAGTCCCACCTGCAGTATAAAGGATATTTTTGATGCAGGAGTGAAACTCCTTGAAAAAAACTGGACCAAGGAGCCTGTCCGCTTATTGGGTATAAGCTTGAGCGGTTTTCAAAATGAGAATCAGCAGATTTCCCTCTTTGATTTGGATGAAAGAGAAGTAAAAATCGATGAAAAAACCGATAAAAAAATTGATAGTTTGGAAGAGGCCATCCTTAAAATCCGTAAGAAATACGGGACGGATATCATAAAACCCGGTATTAGCCATAAAAAGGAATAATATAGATATTAGATTAAAAAAGGAGGGGGTTATTATAAATAAAAAAGATCTGCTTAAATCTGCATTAATAAAATTTTTCTCGGGAGTTATCGGCTTAGGAGCCATTCTCTTCATATCTGCAGGCACCTTTGCCTGGTGGAAGGCATGGGTTTTCATGGCTGTGCTATTCTTACCCATGGCGCTTGTAGGTATAATTCTCTATGTCAAGGAACCTGAATTGCTTGAGAAAAGGCTTAAAATGAAAGAGTCCGAACAAGAACAAAAGAAGATGATAAAATTTTCTTCCTTGCTCATGCTGATCGGATATATCCTTCCGGGGATTGATTTTCGCTATGGCTGGTCTCATGTGCCACTGGCTCTTGTCATAATCTCTTTTATCCTGGTTGCCCTCGGATATGGGCTTTTCGCATATGTTTTAAAGAC
>DCDC01000196.1 GCA_002316225.1 Firmicutes bacterium UBA1065
ATCAATCAAATAGTGATGCAGATAATTGAAAAGGAAAAAACCACAAGGGACCACCTTTATAAGAATAATTACGATGAGCTGGAGGATGACTTTTACAGGGCTTACGGCCTTTTAACCAATGCCAGGAAGATGTCGGCGGATGAGGCCATGAAGCTTTTGTCCCTCTTAAAGCTGGGAAGTGAAATGGGAATAACACCGATGGTTAAAGGCAAGAATATATACCAACTGATGGTATGGATTCAACCCAACAACATTTCAACCATAGAAGGAAGAGAGCTTTCGGTAAAGGAAAGAGACAAGAAAAGAGCTGAAATTATAAGACGCGAACTATTGCGTTAAACAATGATGGAAAAAGGAGTTGAGAGATATGATGGGAGGATTAAATAATTCTGCAAGAAATGCTTTGGCCCTTGCCCAGGAAGAAGTAAAGAACTTCAGGCAAAATATTCTTGGAACCGAGCATATTTTGCTGGGGCTCATGCTTGAAGAGGAAAGCATTGCAGGAAAAATACTGAGAGATAAACTAAGTGTTGATAAAGTAAGAGAAATAGTAAAAAATACATCCGGCATGGGAGATTCGGTGCCAGAATATATCACCATTAGTCCAAGAAGCAAGTACATTATAGAGCTTGCAAGACAAATGGCAGCTCAGTTAAATATGCCCTATGTAGGCTCGGAGCACATTTTGCTGGCTCTCATAGAAGAAGGAGAAGGCATAGGGGCTCAAATCCTAAAATCCGTAGTAAATTTAAGGGACTTAAAAAATGAAGTCCTGATGGCTTTACAAGGGGGAGAGCCTGAGAACTTCAACCTCGAGATGGGTGGAGGCATGGGACAGCAAGGCCCGGGCACCAAGACCCTTGACAAATATGGAACCGATTTAAACAAGAGGGCCAGGGAAGGCAGGCTGGACCCGGTTATAGGGAGAGAGGATGTAATAGAAAGAGTCATTCAAATCTTGTCAAGAAGAACAAAAAACAATCCTTGCCTGATCGGGGAGCCGGGGGTCGGCAAGACGGCAATTGCCGAGGGACTGGCTCAGGAAATCATAAAAGGTAACGTTCCTGAAACCCTGAAGGATATGAGGGTAATCACCCTGGATATGGCAGGAATGCTGGCAGGTGCAAAATACAGGGGTGAATTTGAAGAAAGGCTTAAAAATGCCATTGATGAAATAAAGGCAGCCGGAAACATCATCCTCTTCATAGATGAAATGCACACCATAATCGGGGCAGGAGCCGCGGAAGGGGCAATCGACGCCTCCAATATATTGAAGCCGGTACTGGCCAGGGGCGAGCTCCAGGTTGTCGGTGCAACAACAATAGATGAATACAAAAAACACATTGAAAAGGATGCTGCCCTTGAAAGAAGGTTTCAGCCGGTAATGGTGGAAGAGCCGTCGGTTGAAGACACCATAAGAATTCTGAAAGGCTTAAGGGATAAGTACGAAGCCCACCACAAGGTGGCAATAACCGATGAAGCCATAGATGCGGCTGCAAATCTTTCCCACAGGTATATTTCGGACAGATACCTGCCTGACAAGGCCATAGATTTAATTGATGAGGCAGCTTCAAGGGTAAGGTTAAGATCATCCACTGCACCAAAAGAATTAAAGGAACTGGAAGACAAGATAAAGGAAATTGAAACCGAGAAAAAGACTGCAATAAACAACCAGGATTTCGAAAAGGCAGCTTCCTTAAGGGATGAAGAAAGAAGACTAACGGAAGAACTGGATAAACAGAGAAAATTATGGGCTGCCAAGACTTCAAAGGACATGAGTATAGGCTACGAAGATATAGCCGATGTGGTTTCCCAGTGGACCGGGATACCGGTTAAAAAGCTTCAGGGGGATGAATCGGAAAGACTTCTTAATATGGAGGAAATTCTTCATAAAAGAGTCGTAGGCCAGGAGTCTGCCGTTGAAGCCTTGTCAAAAGCCATAAGGCGCTCAAGGGTAGGCCTTAAGGACCCCAAAAAGCCCATCGGTTCATTTATATTCCTGGGTCCTACCGGGGTTGGAAAGACAGAGCTGTCAAAAGCCCTGGCAGAAGCCTTGTTCGGTGATGAGGATGCCATGATAAGAGTTGACATGTCCGAATACATGGAAAAACATTCGGTATCAAAAATTATCGGTTCCCCTCCCGGCTATGTGGGCTACGATGAAGGAGGCCAATTGACCGAAAGAATAAGGAGAAAACCCTATTCGGTAATACTCTTTGATGAAATCGAGAAAGCCCACCCGGACGTATTCAATATCCTCCTTCAAATACTTGATGACGGCCGTCTGACAGATGCAAAGGGAAGGACGGTGGACTTTAAAAACACCGTGATCATCATGACCTCCAATGTGGGGGCAAGTACCATCAAGAAGCAACAAACCCTGGGCTTTTCAACAAATGCTTCCAATGAAGAAAAAGACGAATACGAAAAAATGAAGGAAAATGTGCTGGAAGAATTAAAAAGAACCTTCCGTCCCGAGTTTTTGAACCGTATCGATGAAATAATCGTCTTCCATTCATTGAACAAGAACCATGTGAAAGAAATAGTAGCCCTGATGATAAACAACCTGTCAAAACGCCTGGACGAAATGAACATTCATATCAAGGTTGACGATAAGGCCATAGAACTCCTGGCAGATGCAGGATTTGACCCGGTCTTCGGTGCAAGACCCCTTCAAAGGGAAATCAGGAGACGAATCGAAGACAGGTTGTCTGAGGAGCTTCTCAAGGGAACCATAAAGAAATCAGACACAATCATGATTACGGCAGATGACAAGGAATTGATTTTCACCAACGAAAAATAAAAAACCCTTGACAAACAAATTAATTTAGATATAATGATAAAAAAACGTAAAATAATGCTATGACGGGAAGAGTAATTTATAATCGGAGTCACAGAGAGATAGCGGTGGTGAGAGTCTATTACAATGATTATAAAGGAAGAACATCCCTGAGCTTTTGACCGAAATTGCCCCTGCAAGAGTAGACTCAAACGCATCCGAGCGTTAAAGCGGCAAAGACATGTTAGTGTCTTTTGAGTGAGCTTATATGCAAATATATGCTAATTAGGGTGGCACCGCGAAATTCAACTCCTTTCGTCCCTTAGAGGATGAAAGGAGTTTTTGTTTTTCTTGTCATCCTGAGCGATAGGGAAGGATCTCATGGATTTTTCACCGGGTTCAGAATGACACTTACGTGTGTTAACTGTGTCAGAATGACAGATTAATAAAGAAAACTATTTAAAAATAGAATGAAAGGATAAATGATTATGTTGAGACCAAATGAATACCGCACTCATACTTGCGGGGAATTAAGAGAAAGCGATATAGGAAAAAAAGTCAGGGTATCAGGATGGTTGGAAAATGTAAGAGACCACGGGGGAGTTAAGTTTGCCGACTTAAGGGACCAATACGGCCTTGTGCAGGTAGTTGTGGAAGATGAAGAAATGCTGAAGGGAATCCATAAGGAAAGCTCCATTCGCGTAACCGGAACCGTGGTTAAAAGAGACGAAGATACCATAAACCCAAAGCTTGATACGGGATACATAGAAATCGTGGCAGAAAGCATTAGGGTCCTGGGAAGGGTAAGAAGCCCTCTTCCCTTTGAGGTTACATCATCAAAAGAAACAAAAGAAGAGCTGAGATTAAAATACAGGTTTTTGGACCTAAGAAACAAGGAAGTTCAAAGGAATATTATCCTCCGATCCCAGGTCATATCTTTTATGAGGAATAAGATGACCGAGCTTGGATTTTTGGAAATCCAGACCCCCATTTTAACATCCTCTTCTCCGGAAGGAGCAAGGGATTACTTGGTACCCAGCAGGAAGCATCCGGGAAAGTTCTATGCCCTTCCCCAGGCACCCCAGGTCTTTAAGCAGCTTTTGATGGTTTCCGGATTTGATAAATACTTCCAGATAGCCCCCTGCTTCAGGGATGAAGATGCCAGGGCGGACCGGTCACCGGGAGAGTTTTATCAGCTTGATTTTGAAATGTCCTATGCCACCCAGGAAGATGTATTTGAAGTTGCGGAAGAAGTTCTCTATGAAACATT
>DCDC01000053.1 GCA_002316225.1 Firmicutes bacterium UBA1065
GGTTTTGGTTATTTTCTGGAGTAATTATGGAATTAGCAATAGGTTTTGGGTCAATTCCACAGATTGTAAATATACCCGACAATCAAATTATAGGTATTCTAAAAGCTAACAATATAGAAATTGGTTTAACAGGCGTTGACGAAGTCAAAAGATCACTGAAAAATCCCATAGATACAGCAAGATTAAGGGATATTGTAAAACCGGGTGAAAAGGTTGTTATAATAACAAGTGATATAACAAGACCCGTCCCCAGCCATAAAATTATACCGACTATATTGGATGAATTATATGAAGCAGGAGTCAAAAAAGAAGATATATCAGTTGTACTTGCCTTGGGAAGCCATAGGAGACATACTGAAGAAGAAAAAATAAGGCTCCTGGGCGAAAGGGTTTACAATGAGGTAAAGTGCATAGATTCTGATGCTGATGACTGCGTGCGAATGGGAGTAACTTCATCAGGAACGCCTGTAGATATTTTCAGGCTGGTAGCTGAAGCTGACAGAAGAATTTGTGTTGGGAACATTGAGTATCATTATTTTGCAGGATACAGCGGAGGAGCAAAGGCTATAATGCCCGGGGTATCAACTCCAAGTGCAATCCAGGCAAACCACAGCAAAATGATACTTGATGATGCTAAAGCAGGAAAACTGGAAGGTAATCCTGTCAGAGAGGATTTAGAAGAAGCAATAAAATATTGTCCGATTGATTTTATTGTTAACGTTGTTTTGGATGAAAAAAAAGAAATTATTTATTCAGTTGCAGGAGATTATATTAAAGCTCACAGAGAAGGCTGCAAGTTTTTAGATAAAATTTACAAAATTAGGCTTAAGGAAAAAGCAGATATTATTATAGTATCTCAAGGTGGAGCCCCAAAAGACCTGAATTTGTATCAAACTCAAAAAGCCCTTGATAATGCTAAGCATGCTGTTAAAGATGGTGGTATTATCATTTTGGCAGGGTCATGTAAAGAAGGCCTGGGAAGCCAAATTTTTGAAGAATGGATGACCCAAGCCAATACACCGGACGATTTAATCAGCAGAATCAGAGAAAACTTTAAGCTTGGAGGGCATAAAGCTGCTGCCATAGCTTTAGTACTGAAAAAAGCTAAAATATTTTTGGTGTCAGAATTGGAACATGAATTGGTTAAATCCATATTTATGGAACCTTATGATACTGTTCAAGAAGCGTATAATGATGCGATTAAAGAATTGGGTGATGATGCGAAGGTATTAATTATGCCGTATGGCGGTTCTACATTGCCTGTCGTAAATGAATAACAAAGGAGGAAGCTAGCCCAAAGCATTATTTAAGGATGTTTCTGAGGCTGCTGTAAAAACCGGCGCGAACAGAATTTAAAGCAAAATAATTTTTAGCATAAGTATCCATATAATTTGGGCTATTTCTTAATTGACAATAGTAATATAATGTAATATACTTAACTCAACTGAAGACTTTCGATATTGGTGCGCAGTAATGCGATAATAGGGAATCAGGTTGGAATCCTGAACAGTCCTGCTGCCGTATTGAGTGAGCGGTTTTTATGCTTTAAGCAACCACTGGAATTTCCGGGAAGGTAAAAACTTGCGATGAACTCTGAGTCGGAAAACCTGCCAATATTATTTGCGTAGATACCGCAAATGCTATGCATTACAGAGGATAATAGCGATAGCATATTAAATTAAATTATCCAAAACATTTGTGGAATTTACGTTTCGGAAACGAGACGTTTTTTTATGTCCTGACCCAAAACCCGGGACCGGATGTTCGGATATGCGCTATTCCTCTAAAATTCAATACAAAACGGAGGATGAAATGAAAAGAAAGAGTATCTTAGTTTTAACCCTTATTTGCATCATGGCGGTCCTTGCCGCCTGCGCCCCTAAAGCCGGGGAAGAACCCATGGCAGGAGACCAAAATTCAGACTTGCCGGTAAAAGACCGGGCCGGCATTGATATATCCATACCGGATGAAATCAACAAAATAATCTCCATATCTCCTGCCAATACGGAAATATTAATAGAATTGGGTTTTGGTGATAAGATTATTGCAGTGGATGAGTATTCGAAAGATATTGAAGGGCTGCCCCAGGGTATACCCTTATTCGATATGATGGCCCCGGATGCGGAAAAGATTGTTGCTTTAGAACCGGATATTATCTATACCACCGGAATGGCCATGGCGGAAGGAAATGACCCCTACAAGCCCATAAGGGACATGGGCATATGCGTGGCTTACATACCTGCCTCTTTAAGCATAGAGGAAATATATGAAGACATACTTTTTATAGCCTCTTCTCTTAAAGTTCAAGATAAAGGCCTCGACCTGGTAAACAGGATGAAGAACAAAATCGAAGAATTTAAAAAAGTCGGGGCAACCATTGAGGACAAGAAGACCGTTTATTTTGAAATTTCCGCAGCCCCTTATCTTTACAGCTTCGGAAAAGGGGTATTCTTAAATGAAATGATTGAAATAATAGGAGCCGAAAATGTATTGTCAGACCATGAATGGTGGATTTCTGTTTCGGAAGAAACCGTTATTGCAGCTGACCCTGATGTTATCATAACCAATGTTGATTATATTGAAAATCCCGTGGAAGAAATCAAATCCCGCCCCGGCTGGGAGAATATGAAGGCTATTAAGAACAATGACGTTTATTATGTGGACAATTACGCAACCTCCCATAACAACCACAACATAATTACAGGCCTGGAGCAAATGGCAAGGGCCATATACCCGGATATATACCGATGAAAGTAAAATATAAAATAATATTATCAGTAATATTCAGCTTTCTGGCGATAATGGCGGGAGTGGGATTAGGGAGCATAAAGGTTCCCCCTTCACATATAATCAATATAATAGCAAACAAAATATTTTCTTTACCTCTTCACCCCGATTTGCAAAGTTCTACTGCCCTGGCCATAATCTGGAAACTAAGGCTTCCCAGAACCCTTTTGGCTTTCCTGGTGGGCGGGGCCGTGGCCGTTAGCGGGTCCGTAATGCAGTCGGTATTGAAGAATCCTTTGGCGTCCTCCTATACCTTGGGAGTGTCATCAGGTGCTTCCCTGGGGGCGGCCTTGGTTATTGTTACAGGGTTCAACATACCCTTTTTGGGGGTCTTCACCCTGCCCGTTACAGGCCTGGTATTTGGCATGGCTACGGTTTTTTCGGCAGTAAAATTTGCAGCCATGATGGATAAAAGTTTGGAAACAAATACGATTATTCTGGTAGGGATGGTTTTTTCATTGTTTGTCAATGCCATTCTGACCCTGGTAACGGCAATGGCAAGAGACCATCTGGCCCAGCTTACTTTTTGGCAAATGGGAAGTTTTTCACTGAAGGACTGGTCTAATGTTATAATACTCTTTCCCATAGTACTGATAGGGGTAATACTGATCCAAAGTTTTTCAAAAGAAATGGATATAATGACTTTCGGAGAAGACCAGGCCTTCACAATGGGCGTGGATGTTCACAAAGTCAAGTGGAGCCTCTTAAGCCTTTCGGCAGGCCTAACGGGCAGTGCCATTTCATTTGTGGGAGTAATAGGATTCATTGATTTGATAGCCCCCCATGTGGTAAGAAAAATATTCGGCTCCAGCCACAAAATCGTCATCCCCATGTCCATGTTTTTCGGCGGTTCATTCATGGTCATCTGCGACCTGATTGCCAGGACCATCGTGTCTCCTTCGGAACTGCCGGTTGGGGCAATTACGGCTTTAATAGGGGCGCCCTTTTTTGCCTATGTATACTTTTCAAGAAGAAGGTGGTTATAAATGTTAAGCTTACAAAACGTAAATGCCGGTTACAAGGGAATCGATGTAATATACAATATATCCTTCAGCCTTAAGGAAGGTGAAAACCTGTGCATCCTGGGCCCCAACGGATGCGGGAAGACCACCCTTATCAGGGCAATTTCAGGCCTCATCCCCCATGAAGGTTCCATAAAGATAGACGGAATAGATATAAATAAGATGAAAAGGGCGGATGTGGCCGCGAAAATAGCTGTTTTGAGCCAGATTTCAACCATATACTTCTCTTACAGCATTTATGAGACAGTCCTTTTGGGAAGATACCTGCACATGAAGGGGAGGACCTTTAAGGAGCCCTCTTCAAAAGATAAGGAATATACGGATAAATGCCTGAAGGCTGTAGGTTTATACAGTATTAGAAATAAGCAGATAAACGAATTGTCGGGAGGCCAGCTCCAGAGGGTTTACCTGGCAAGGACCCTGGCCCAGGAACCTGATATAATACTCCTGGATGAACCCACAAATCATTTGGATCTTAAGCATCAGGCAGAGCTTATAGATTTTTTGAGGGACTGGTCAAAATACGAGGGCCATTCGGTAATTGGAGTGATGCATGATTTAAACTTAGCAATAAAACTATCCGACAAGGTATTGGTTCTGGACAAGGGAAGGATGGCTGCCTATGGCAAGGCAACTGATGTATTTTCTTCCAATCTCTTGAACCAGGTCTACGATATGAACATAACCGAATACATGGTGGATTCCCTTAGAATTTGGGAAAACTTTGACCATCATTTGAAAATGGGCAAATTGCGTAAAGTGAATTAACAGACTCCTGTATGTCATCCTGAGCGAAGGGAAGGATCTCATTAAATTATGGGATTCTTCACTGCGTTCAGAGTGACACGAGCTCATAAGATGCTTAGGGCTTTAGCCCGAAGGATGACTCTATGGTGTATTCATAGCAATGGCACTGACCTATATAAATAACCGAATCCGGTTATTTTTTTAATACCTGTAATTAAGATGGATAAATCCGGGTATAATAAATTAACATTATTATGCAAAAGGAGATAAGCATGAAGAAATTATTATTTATATGGGCAGTCCTGGCCCTTATGCTCACGGCATGCAATACCGGTCCCCAAAACGAAGAGCCGGTAGATCAGGAAGTATCAATAAAAGAATACTACCCGGCAACGGAAAACACAAAGTATACATACCAGGGGGAAGGAAATGAATTTGCCTCATACACCATGTTTTTTGATTATATTTCTGACGACCGTACCCAGATAAGAACCAACAATGGGGGAACAGTAACGGTAACAGTGCTTGAAATAAGAGATGACCAGCTTACGGTCCTGTATTCGAGGGGTGAAACCTATTTCAGGCAAAACTTCCTGAATGACCAATACCAGGGAGGTAATATTCTTCTTAAAGCTCCCCTTAAGGAAGGTAATACCTGGGCTTATGATGAAAACACAAAGGCGACCATCACCAGCCTGTCCAGGGAAGTGGTAACCGGCCTTGGAAATTACGAAGCCCTTGAGGTAACCTTAGAAGGGGATAAGGGTAAGACGGTAAACTATTATGCAAAGGGGATTGGCTTGGTTAAAACCATTTCTTCCGGAGAAGGTTATGAAGTTTCATCCACTTTGTCATCCATTGAAAATAATGTAGCTCTCATTCAAACCATAACCTTGTTTTATCCCAATGGGGAAGGGTCTATTGATGCGGTAGATGTACAAATTGAATTCAACACCAACGACGAACCTGTGGATGTGATAGAAAAAATGGTCAAAGATTTAACCCTTAATGAAATTTTAAGTCCCGGAACCAAAATCAACGAGCTTTATTTTGATGAGGAAGAATCCAGCGTCCACATAGATTTGTCGGAAGATTTCATAAAAGAAATGAATGCGGGAGCAAGTTTTGAAGCCCTTATACTTCAGAGCTTAACCAACACTTTGGGCAGCTATTACGGGGTTTCTAAGGTTTATTTGACCATCGACGGCGGTCCCTACGAATCGGGACACACAGTGATCCCTGAAGGTGAATCCTTAACCGTAAATTACGACAATATAAATATGTAAGTTATTGATTTGGTTTACATAATTAATATTATGTAAACCTATATTATTTAATTTTAAGGGACGGTTCT
>DCDC01000101.1 GCA_002316225.1 Firmicutes bacterium UBA1065
TTGCCTGCATAAAGCATTGTATGTCCATTACCGTTATTGTATACCGAAACCGTTACATCCCCTGCCTGTAGTGTTTCTTTGAATTTTTTCATTACTGATATTTTTTCATCCTCTGTCTCATTTCCTCTTATTTCATAGTAAAAAACCCTGATATCTGATAAATCTATCATATCATTTGTAACATCGGCTTCAAAAATATAGCCAAATGCCTGATAAAAGGTTGAGAAAACAAATGATGAGCAATCCAAAAATAAGGTATGCTGTTTCGTTGCCTTTTCCGGCGGTGAAAATAACTCACGACGCGGAGTAATACGACAAATACGATCCATGCTCAATTCATCATATTGTATCCCACTGCCCCTATCATAAAATGCCTTTGCTATGGTCATCAATGCGTCTATTTTTAAATCATTGGCTTGATCCATCAGTTACACCTCTTTTATTCATATCCACCAATACTAAGAATTAATATTCTATGCCGGGATATTTTAACCATGTTGTCCACTCCACATCTGATAAATCAGACTGTATTATTCCTCCCACCAATTCATGCTTTCCGGTTTTAGGATTACGTATGGTACATTCAATTACCTGGTTGTTGCCAATGTAGACTCCGACATGTCCCTTTTTCCATAAGACTAAACCGGGTATTTCAGGAAGAGTTTTTATATCACCTTTTTCCAAATCCTGCTCTATGAGGGTTCTCGTGCAAAAATCACTTTCAGCCCTATAATAATCGGTATTGAGTTGACTATAGTCATGCCAAACATATGACTTGATTAAACCTATACAGTCCCAGCCCCGAATATGCCTGCCGCAAAGAGACCTTCTTATGGCAATTCTTTCTTCCGTATACCAGTCTTTGTTTTTTTCAATAAGATAATCAAGCACTTCATCTGTTAAATACTGGCCACATGCATCCCATAAATATATATGAGGAGTATGCATGCAAGCTTGTACATATTTGACTAAACCATCGGCTGTAGGTTTATTAATAATCATATTTATCCTCAAAGTATATATTATCAAGAGACTGACACTTCCAGATTACAAGTGTTTAGCTTTCCAAGGATACAATCCTGCTGTTTATATTGCCTTCTTTAATTTCTATTATTCCAAAACTTTCTTTACCGTCCTTCGGGAAGACGGTGCTGCCCGGATTAAAATATAATATATTGTCGATAAATTTGTTTTGAGACTTGTGAGTATGGCCGTATACTACGACATCAATTTTGTTTTTCCTGGCATAAGCCATAAGCTTGCTCAGGTCTGTTTTTACGAAATACATATGACCGTGGGTAATGAAGAATTTTTTGCCTTCAATTTCTTCTGTTATACTTAATTTACTTCCCAAAAAATTATAATCAAAGTCACAGTTTCCCGGCACGTTCAATATTTTTTCTATATTCAATTTTTCGCCAAATTTAGCTGCATCACCATATTTATCGCCACAATGAATCAGAAGGTCAAAGAGTCCTTCTTTTTTAATATCTTCAATTTGAGAGTCCAGTATTACATTGTGGCTGTCACTTATTACCAGGATTTTCAAGGGCTTCCTCCAATTTAATCCTTAAGGATTTTAGTGCATTTGACCGGTGACTTATCCGATTTTTTTCTTCTTCGGTCATTTCCGCAAATGTTTTATCCCTTCCCTCGGGTACAAACAAGGGATCATACCCGAAACCCCTGTTCCCTCTTTCCTGAAATTCTATATGTCCCCTGCAAATGCCTTCCACAGTCATCTTTCTTCCATCTTCTAAAACTATGGCAATAACGGTCTTAAAATAAGCGGTCCTCTTTTCCATGGGAACATCTTTTAACTTGTTTAAAAGCTTTTTGTTATTATCCGCATAGGTGGCATCTTCTCCGGCATATCTTGCAGAGTATACTCCGGGTTCACCGTTTAAAGCATCTACATATAAACCTGTATCATCGGCTATGACTATACCCTTTGTGAGTTTATGAAGCTCCTCTGCTTTTTTAAGAGCATTTTCCCGGAGGGTGTTTCCGTCTTCCACCACATCAAGGTCTTCATAGCCCAAATCATTTTTGGTTACCACCTGGAATGGCAAGTCCTTTAATATGCTTTTAATTTCTTGTGCCTTATGGGCATTTCCGCTTGACAGGATTATTCTTCTCTGCATTCATTCATCTCCGTTTGTTGCATGAGATCCTTCGCATACGCTCAGGATGACACAGTATATTCATCTTTAGGGTTTCATTGCTTGTCATTGCTATGAATATCCCATAGTGTCATCCTGAGGCTTTAGCCCGAAAGATCTCTTGAGATCCTTCGCTTGCGCTCAGGATGACAAATTCGCTCAGGATGACTCTTATTATTATATCCTAAATAATAATTATATAACTCTTTATATCGTTACTTCGTCCAATTCTTTTAGTCCATATCTTTCAATAAGGTTTATCAGCTTGACTGCATAGAGAGAGTCTGTAGCATACCCGCATCTCTTAAGTTCCCAGGCTCCCTGTGTGCTGTCATACATCACTTTCCTGAAGGGCGCGTATCTTTCTCTTAAGAGCAACAAGTCCTTATGGTCCTGCCAGCTTTCCTTCACATTGTTGTAGGCTCTGAATTCCGCATCTATTCTGAATGCAACCCCGTTGTATTCCTCCCAGGTGTTGGAGGTTACGGACCCGTTGGTACCTTCACCTTTTATTCCAAAAAGATTGTAGGAAAACTTACCGTCATACTTGTCCACAGGCACGCTTTGTCCCCAGCCTGTCTCCAAAATGGCTTGAGCAACCTGGAGGGCTGCAGACATACCTGTAGCTTTTCTTGTTTCAATGGCTAAACCGGAAACCAGGTCCAAGTATTTATCTTTTTCAATGACTGGTTTTGCCGAATAGAGAGGTCCCGTATAAATTGAAAATTTAACCTCTTCGCTCTTTATTGTCTTGCCTCCGTATATTCCCTCTGCTCTAATGGTCCATTGACCGTCATCACCTTCTTCGGGTATAACAACTGCCGTGCTTTTCTCTGAGATTATGAGTTCCCTGCCTGTCCTTACATTTTTAAGGATGTATTTAATCCCGTCCAGTTCTACATTTGTTTTGATATTCAAACTTGTTGTCTCTGTTAAAACCTGTCCGGGTCCTATTCCCTGCAAAAGGAGTTTGGGATTGCCGGTTACATTAACGGTAACCCTGTCGCTTACGTGGACATTACCGGCAGTATCCGTTACCTTCACATACAGGTCTTTGCTTCCTGCATCTTTAGGTCCCGGGAACCATGTGTATGATCCGTAAGGTGCCTTATGGAGCAGGGTTTCTTTGCCGGTTGCCCTGTCCACAACATAATATTCCGTATCGGTCACATTAAAATTTCTCTGAGCTAACAAGGTTACACTGCCGTCAACGGTTTGTCCCTGTTTAACTCCCGATAAATACAAGTACTCGTCCACATTTATTCTAATATTTACATATTGCCCATAGTATGGGTTTCCCTTAATGTCATAGGCAATAACCCTTACAGACATATTGCCGTTGTCTTCCATTACGGGAATCATGGTGAATGGTTTCACCGGGTCGACTTCGGGAGAAATATAATATGCTCCGTTATCGGGATTTATCATTTCATATTTTACATAGGCAGCAGAAAAATTCAGTATAGTGCTCAAAGGTACCGAATTAGCCGTAATCAGTTGACCTTCGGTTATTCCGTTAAGCTTTATCTGAGGTTGAATTTTCACCGTAACAGGTATAGAATCTCCTGCCAGGAAATTGCCTTTTGCGTCATAAAAGGCTGCCACAAGGATTTTCTGCCCGTTATCTTCCATGGCGGGAATCCATTCATGAGCTTGAGCCGGGTCACCTGCTGCTATAACGAATCCTTTTGCCGTATCCTTGTCTAAGAGGAGATATTTAATTTCTTTTGCTCCCTTTGGAAGGCCATTCGATGTATCAGTTTTAAGCAAGGTTGTTCCTGTAATAGTTTGTCCAGCTTTTACCGATGAAATTTTCACATCAAAAAATTTTGTAAATTCCGAGCTTTCCGATGAATCTACAAATACGGTTCTTTTATCGTTGTCCCATTCTATCCCTACACCTAAGGCATTGCTTACTAACCGCAGGGGCACAAAGGTACGGTCCTCGCTTATCTCCGGAGCTACATCCAAAAGAGCATAAGTTGTTTCATTGTCGTTGGTATACTCAACCAAGTAGCTGTCTATCCTTAAAACTAAATGCATATCTTCCTTGTATATGTGAACTTCTCTTTTTTCTCCGTCCCATTCTACCAAGGAATCAAGTTCTTCACTTATTACCCTTATGGGAACCAGGGTTCTGTCATTCTTTATATATGGATCCACATCGGATTTTATTCTTTTACCGTCAATTACTATCTTGATGGTATCTTCAGCATATGCATCCGGTGTGGAGTATTGTACCAAGGATATCACCAGCAATAATGAAATAAGGATTGGCCACTTAATAAATTTTGTTCGCATCATCCACCTCTTTATTTCTTTTTTTTACATTATACCACAAATATTAACATAATGTATATTAACAATAGATTACAATTACCATAGTAAATATACCCTAAGAAGTCACTTCCAAAACAGAAATACTAACCCACAGCTTTAAAACATCCGACAGCACAAGTTTATTGACGGTCAATTGATATTCTGCCTCATCAAATCTAAGTATCCTTTTATCTATGACCTGCACCAGTATATCCGGGTCCAGGCTCTTGATTTCTTTACCTAAGGATGATGCATATTTTTCTTTTATGGCTTTTTCAATTTCAATAGTATCTATCAGGTCTATTTGCTCATTACTTAAATCTTTAAATTCCAGTATGACCAAAACATCCTTGAGTACAATGCTTGCATTGTTGATTGATTTTTCCAGCTTGGCTAATTTTTCATCCTTATCCTGGATAGTATGCTCCAAATATGCTATCTTCTCATAATATCCTTCTATCCTTTGACTGACCAAGATGCTCAAGCCCAAGGCGCCTGCCAGAGCACCCCAAAGCAAGCCGCTTATGAAGCAGATAAAGAATTTATATCCTTCCGTATGTTTAATATTTTTTCTTTTCATCATTTGCCCCATATTAGACCACACCTTTGAAGGATTCTGATGAATTCGTACCCTGCATTTGCTCCTGTCAATGATACCAAAATAAAAAAGACTTGCCTTATCAGTGTTTTTATCTCACCTTCAAACAATCCTTTTTCAATCATGGTAAAGGATGAAAAGGTACCCCCCAGGGAGGCTGCAATAGCCCATATTTTAATTGAGGCCGCCACATCAGTCATGACCTTCAAGGGGGGCTTATTGATAACTATTGCTCCCAATCCGGAAAACAAGCTGGCTCCCACAACCACCCCAAAGGCTATTAAGAAGTTTTGAATAAAATTGAAATAAAAAGAAGACATTTTATCACCACACCTTCATAATAAGGTATGAATGAAAAATGTCTTTATGATATTTGTTTAATCTTATCCTATTCCTGTTCCTTAATTAAACCTAACCTGTATGCATCCAGGAGCATTTCCAAATCTTTAATCTTGGCCTTCATTACTCTTCCTTCATCGGTATCCTTTACTCTTTTTCTTTCCACTTCCTTTTCCAAAACCATGGTAGTCGAATGAATATCTTTTTCTTCTTCTATTGCTTTTTGGGTTGACTCAAAGGGGTCATGGGATACCAGAAGGAGGCCGTAGGAATTATATATGAGAGTGTAGCCTGCAATCCCGGTAGTACTTTGATATGCTCTTGAAAATCCTCCGTCTATAACTATCAATTTCCCGTTTGCCTTTATGGGACTTTCCCCGCTTTTACTTCTAACCGGCATATGGCCGTTAATGATGTGGGAACATTCCGGATCCAGGCCGAATTCCTCGAAAATCCTCCTGCACATTTCTTCGCTGTCTTCTAATTTGAAGTAGTGACTCTTGTTTTCCTTGTGTGTTTTCTTATCATCTATGAAATACCTTTCAAAGGTAGTCATCTTATCTTTGCCGAACAAAGGAGAATCAGGGCCGGTCCACAGGTACCAGGTAATATCCATGCCGTATTGTTTAGCATCCGGATTAGTTTTATGAAAATATCCTTCCCTGACTAATATTTCAAGCCTGTCAAAATATTCTTTTCCGCTGTATGCCTTGCCTGTACGGCCAATTTGCACCTTTTTGAAGGTACCGTCTTCATTGACGGGAATACATCCGTGATATAAAAGGTTGGAATTGCATTTCAGATACATGCTTCCTTTGGTCAGCAAAAACCTGATATGTTTTTGCAGTTTTTCACTGTTTAAGAAAGATGACTTCAGCTTTTCAACCAATTCTTCCTCTTCCCTGGTAAGGGCATATGGGTTTTTAGGATCTATGGTCGGGAAGTTTGTATCGTTCAAGGGATATGTTTTACCGTATAAATCAATGGTCCCTTCTTCATAATTTATTTTTTCAAGCAGGAGCCTGTCATCCATCTTGAAATAAGGACGTCTTTTTATTATGTGGCCTTCAAGCTTGAACTGGATGATGGCAATCGCTTTGTGCATCTTGGCAATTAGTTTTAAATCCTTGTCTGAATAGGCAATGTCACTTTCCACCTTAGGTTTAAACTGAACACATTCATCATCTCCGTAATATTCCAGTGCAAAGGTTGCTAAAGGAAGAATATTTATGCCGTATCCATCTTCTATTATGTCTAAATTTGCATATCTGGCGCATATTCTCAATACGGTTGCAATGCATGCTTCGCTTCCTGCAGCGGCACCCATCCACAAAACATCGTGGTTGCCCCACTGTATGTCCACAGTGTGATAATTCATTAAAGTGTCCATTACCTTGTCGGGACCGGGACCCCTGTCAAAAATATCACCAACAATATGAAGTCTGTCTATAACCAGTCTTTGAATAAGCTTTGCCATGGCAATGATGAATTCATCCGCCCTGCCTATTCTTATGATGGTGTTTATTATTTCACTGTAATATTCTTCCTTGTCTTCCTCGGGTCCCTTATGCATAAGCTCATCGATTATGTAGGCAAATTCTTCCGGAAGAGCTTTTCTTACCTTCATGCGGGTATACTTGAAAGCTGCCTTCCTGCATATTACCACTAACCTGTAGATGGTGATCCTGTACCAGTCTTCAATGTCTTCTTCCTGCTTACGCATTATTTCAAGCTTTTGTTCAGGGTAATAAATCAAGGTGGCAAGGCTTTTGATCTCCTTTTCACTCATGATGTCCCCGTAAACTTCGGTGATTTTACGCTTAATATTGCCTGAGCCGTTCCTTAGTACATGGTTGAATGATTCATACTCTCCATGTATATCCGAAAGAAAGTGTTCCGTCCCTTTCGGGAGGTTTAAAATAGCCTGTAAGTTAATAATTTCTGTACATGCGGAAGCTATAGTCGGGTATTGTTTGGCAAGAAGCTTTAAATATCTGAGCTCTTCTTCTAACATGCGAATCGCATCACCATTAGATTCAGCCATCATACTTCTCCTTTTTTAATATTTCCACAAGGGATATTCACCTATAAATAGTTTATAACAAAATGCTAATAAATTCCATATGTATTTGAATTTTTATAAATTATCTGTTCTTGCTTATCTGGCTTTTATAGTCTTGACAATATTTTTATATGCGTTTATAAGTATTGCAATATCCATGTTTATGGCAACGGAATCAAAGCCCATATTTAAATTTTTTATTGCAGCATCTGCATCAGTTGCAAATATAAAGGCAAATTTGCCGGCATCTTTGCATGCCTTCAATATTCTTTCCAGGGCAGCAACAAATTCGGGCTCATTAAATTTACCAGGCATGCCTAATGCTATTGATAAGTCATAGGGTCCGACAAAAATCCCGTCAACTCCGTCAATTGACGCAATCTCTTCAATATTCTGCAGACACCCTAAGGTTTCACATTGAGGCAGAATCATGGTCTCATAGTTGCATTTAGCGGTATATCCATCTATGGATTTGGCAAAGTCCTCATTTCCATATCCTGAAGCCCTTGCGAAGAAAAATCCCCTTTCTCCCAGCGGAAAATACTTGCCGTGTTTAACAAGGGCCTTAACCTCTTCAACGGTTTGAATGCATGGAACAATCAAGCCTTCAGCTCCGATATCCAGCATTCTTAATACCGCCGGTCTCGATATTTCTTTTATCCTGACAAAGGGTGAAAGTTTGCTCATTTTAGCAGCCCTGATGAATTCCATGGCACTTTCTTCGGTATAAGGACCATGCTCGGTATCTATTATGATGTAGTCCAATCCGCTGTATCCGAGGGCTTCCACTGCATTAGCCGTTCCAAGCTCAAGAAAAGTACCTAAGGTCTTTTCTCCATTTAACATTTTTTGTTTTGTGTAATTAATCATAATAAGCTTCCTTCCTGATTTCCTGTCAATTTTGATTTATTTCATTCACCCTCTAATTATAACCTATAATCCAAAGAATTTGTAGTATTTTTATCAAAACTGCCTCACTTTATAGGAAAGTAACACATTTTATATATATGACATACTATACCGCTTTTAGTGAACTGCATTTTGCAACAAGCGTATCATTTACTTAGACTTTTTTTAACATTAATTTAGGCAGATACTTAATAGTATCTGCCTAATGTCACAAATCATTATTTAGTTCATGTTAAATTGCTTAGAATTACTCAATAACTTGGTTACAACATGAACAGAGCTAAGCTGCAAATTAGGTTTATTATTACATGTGTTGTATGATTATTTTAGCTTCATATCAGCTAATGCTGTTTTAGCTGCTAACCTCCCGATATTAAATGCTACTGTTAAACCAGGACCTTCTTGATTTGCAGTTTCTCCACCAATATATAATCCGGGTATTGATGTTCCGTCTTCTCTTAAAGCTCTTGCGCCATCATCAATCATAACTCCGCCATTAGTTGTTTGACTGGCCGGAGATATCAATGATGCATAATAGGGTGCTTTATCAATTCGTGAAAACATTGAATCTTTTCTTCCAAACTCTTTGTCTTCACCAGCATCGAAATAGCCTTGATAAGTTTCTATGGTTTTAGTTAATGTAGAAGCATCTAAATTTATTTTAGCTGCTAGTTCTTCAATAGTATTAGCTTCTATAAAATATCCCCTGTCTTTATATTCCTGCATTAATGCTGCATTATCCACTGAGGTTTGATCAAATACCAAATACGCATGTCCATTAGTTTGCGCCTTTATTGCTGCTCCTAAAGATGCTGTATCAGCTAATTCATTAACAAAACGAACTGCCTCCTCATTTACTAATATGGCACCATTATATCTAACATTTGTAAGGGACACTGCACCTTTACCCGTGTCATAAGCAACTGTTTGTGGAGATGCGCTATCCATATTTCCTATTGCCGCACCTACAGCCATAGCCATTTTAATTCCATCTCCCGTTGCGCCTACACTCGCTGTAGATGGATAACCAGCCCATTGAGGAGTATACTCAGCAACCATTTCAGGATTGGAAGCAAATCCACCGGTTGCTAAAATAACAGCATCAGCCATTATATTGTAATTTCCATCAGGACTTTCTATTTTTACTCCTACAGCTTTGTCTCCTTCCATAATAATCTCTGTTGCTTTAGCATTAGTTCTATAATCAATTCCTAATTCATTGAGTTTATTAATTAATACAGATGCTATCATAACACCAAAAGCACTACCATCTGAAGTAATATGCTGAGATCCATTTATAACTTTAGACAGATCGCCGCCCATTTTTATTAACCAATCAGCTGTTTCACCAGACATATCTGCTAATCTTCTGATGGAACCATTTTCATCTGTTTTTCCCTTAACAATTTTTGCGTAAAAATCATCTGCAGTATACGGTTTTTCCATAGCCATCTGTACGGAACTTCCCCCTGCATTATAAGCAGTTGATGCTAAAATTGTTGTACCACCTAAAAACGGTAATTTTTCTACTAAAATTACTTTTGCGCCACCTTCAGTTGCCTCTATAGCTGCAGCCATACCGGCACCACCGCCACCAACTATAACAATATCAGTAGTTTCATCTTTTACTTTTTCTGTTTCAGATGATTCTTCTACTTGTTGAGGTTCCGGCACTTTTTGTTCTTCTACAGTTGATGATGTGCAAGCTGACAATAGAATTAAACTTGCAATTAATAATAAAGTAATAATTTGTCTGTTTCTCATATAGCCTCCAATTATATAATAGTATGCTGGTACAGTATAACCTTTTTATGGTGGATTGTCAAATAATTTTCAAAGATTGCATAAATACTAAACCATTATTAAATCTTATCGTGAATTCCATTTTCTATAAATATAGATATTTCCTTAAATATCCATAATCTTACTATGTTCTTGATTTATATAACCACAATCTATTTCGGTTAATCTTTTCACATTTTTCTTTGCTTTCTAATTATGTTGGTTCTTTGTAACCCGCTTTTAAGTACATCAAGATAATCAACAGTTTTATTATGAAATTAAAAAAGCCACTGATATATTAAATCAGTGGCTTTTATCAAGTGGTTATTACATATTGCTGACTTTTTCCTGGCTCTGTGCTTCTTTATATTTTAAGCGTGTGGCTTTACCTCCTCTAATGTGTCTCTCAGACTTGTTTTTAAGCAGAACTTTTTTGACTTCGCTTGCAGCTGGAGGGTTCAGTTTGGGAAGACGCTCTGTTACATCCTTATGAACTGTACTTTTGCTGACGCCAAATTTCTTAGCCGTCTGTCTTACGGTGGATTGAGTACTTATAATATATTCCGCAATCTCCATGGCCCTGCGTTCTATGTAATCTTTCATTTTTAACCCCCTTTGGCATTATACCGTCTTATTTACATTTTTATGCGTTCCTTTGTCCCATTAGAACCTTATTTTGCTATTCTATGGTAATATAGTCCAAAGGATTTACCTGTTTGCCGTCAACAATCACTTCAAAGTGCAGATGTGCCCCGTCTGTGGCCTCAATGCTGACTGTTTTTCCCAAATTTCCAATAACCTGACCCTTCTCAACCGTATCCCCGACTTTGACATTTGCCGACACTAAATTACTGTACAATGTTTTTACATTGTTTCCGTGATCAATTATGATTTCCGTTGCCGTAATTTCTGAATTGTTTACAGCTTCCACTTTTCCTGCCAGTGCAGATTCAATCAATAAGGTATCTCTTGGTTTAATATCAATTCCCTTATGTACCCTCCATTCACCGATTGCCTCATAGTACACTAAGTCATCAATGGTAAATTCTCTTATTACTTCCCCGGATAAGGGTGCAGACATGGCCTTTAAATCAGTTTCCTGGGTTTTAACCCCTTCATCATCTTCGTCGTCATCATCTTCTGCATTTTGAAAATCATCAATGATGCCTTGTACATATTCTTCATAGGGATCCTCATGAACCAGGATATCGCCGCCAGGCGTTTCTTCCTCAGCTAAATTGCCTTGGCCATTATCGGACCTGCTAGAATACCTCCATACTACCGCCGTTGCTAAAAGCATTATGCACAAAGCAATTATCAAGAAGCTTGTATCCCTATTTCTAAGTTTAATAAAGAAATTTTTGATTTTAGATTTCATTCTTGAAAATCTGTTGTTGTTGTTGTTATTCATTTAACCCCTCCTGTTTAATGCTTCTTTATTATCTGGAGATAGTGTGTCCCATTTTTTTAATTTAATTCAAATTTGTTCTAAATATTTCAATATTTCATAGAATATAAAAAAACTTATGATAAAGGGGTTGATTTTTTATGCTGAAACGTCTGATTTTTGCTTTTGTCGTGTTTACCATGCTCTTGACTATCCCAAATATATCCTTGAATTTATTTGAGAAAAAACTTGGCTTGACCAGTGAAGCTTCTGGCAAGGAGAACACTTTGAAGAATGCAGATGCCAAACCGGAAGAAAAAGTTGCAAGGGATACATATGAGCCTGAATTAATCAAGGTTTTCAACACCAAAACAAATGAGGTTATGGTTATTGATTTCGAAGAATACTTAAAGGGAGTGGTTGCTTCGGAAATGCCTGTTGAATTTGACATTGAAGCTCTCAAGGCTCAGGCAGTTGCCGCAAGAACCTATTTATTGTACAGGTTAAAGAAATATCCCGACGGGCAGGCGGAGCATCCCAAGGCAGCTGTTTGCACCGGTGTTCATTGCCAGGCGTGGAATTCTAAGGATGATTTAATCGCCTCCCATTACCAGGGATGGTATGATGAAAACTGGGATAAGATTGAAAGTGCGGTTGAATCAACCAGGGGACAGATTTTGACCTATGAAGGCAAAATTATTGAGCCCTTGTATCATTCAACCAGCGGGGGTAGGACAGAAAATTCCGAAGATGTGTTTTCCCTGGCGGTCCCTTATTTAAGGAGTGTGGAAAGCCCCTACGAGGGGGACTCGCCTAAATTAAACGGCTCGGTAAAGATATCCACAAGCGAGTTCATTGAGAAAATTGAATCTGTTTACGGTGACATGGACATAAGGGAAGATAATTTGGAAGAAAAGATTTTACTTGGTGAAGTCAGTGAAGGGGGAAGAATCAAGACAATAATAATAGATGACAAGGAGATTTCCGGACGTGAAATAAGGTCCTTATTTAACTTGAACTCAACAAATTTCAGCTTTATTCAAAACGGTAACGAAATTGAGATTCTAACCACCGGATATGGCCACGGGGTTGGCATGAGCCAGTGGGGTGCTGATGGCATGGCCAAGGAAGGATACAACTATCAGGAAATCTTGAAGCATTACTATACAGGGGTTGAAATAGTGAATATGAAATAAATAAATGTACTTTGTCATCCTGAGTGAAGGGAAGGATCTCAAAAAATCCTTCGGGCTAAAACCCTCAGGACGACACCAGGGGGTACTCATAACAATGACACTTACGTGTACATATAAAAATGACAAAAACCCATTGCCTTGAAAATTTCTGATATACAATTAACTTCTTTTGTGATATCATTGTAGGGTAAACTTAAAAGAAAGGATACTACAATGATATTTATAGATGATACGGCTTATAAGGAATTTAAGCAGCTTTTGGATGATGCCAATGTAAAATCCTACAGTGTGAGAATAGCTATTGACCGGGTTGGATGCAGGGGACCGATTTTTGGAGTATATATTGATGAGCCTGATGAAAATGATGAGGTTGAAGTAGTCAAGGATATTACCTTCATTTGCGAAAGGTCAATCATAAAGGATTACGGCGGATTCATATTTGTATCCAGTGAGGAAAATGACGGCATGGGTGTCGGAATGAAACCTGTCGTAACTCCGGCTACCGGATGCGACGGTTGCAGCGGATGCCATTAAAATCAGAATGACACGATATGGGGTATAATAAGCAAATAAAAAGGATTTATGTCTGTGCATAAATCCTTATTTTTTATGTTATTCTGCAACATATGGGAGCAAGGCAATTGATCTTGCTCTTTTTATTGCTCTTGTTACCATTCTTTGGTGTTTAGCGCAAGCGCCGGTAATTCTTCTCGGTAAAATTTTACCTCTTTCGGTTGTATATTTCTTTAACTTGCTAAGATCCTTGTAATCTATATGTGTAGCCTTTTCCTGACAGAATTGGCATACTTTTTTACGGGGTCTTTTTCTTTGAATGTATTTTTCATTCTTGTCGGCTGCGTCTTTTCCGCCTTGTCTGGAACTCATTCTTCTCCTCCTTCCGCTATCGTTTATTAAAATGGAATATCATCGTCATCTACAGGTTCAAATATATCATTGTCTTCATCGGGGAAGTCATTGAAAAAACTGCTATCCGGTTGTATTGCATTTCCCTGATTCGCTAAAGACTGATCTTTTGGACCGATAAATTCTACCCTGTCTGCAATTACATCAGTAGTAAATCTTTTTTCTCCTGTTTGTGTAGTATAACTTCCTGTCGTAATTCTTCCATGAATAGCGCACTGCCTGCCTTTTGCAAGGTAATTAGCGCATGTTTCCGCAGTTTTTCCAAATGCGGTTATATTTATGAAATCTGCTGTCGGTTCGCCTTTTGCTTCTGCTTCTTGCTTTCTTTGACCATATAAGCCTCTGTCAACTGCCAATGTAAATTTTGCAACAGCCATACCTGTGGTTGGTATGAATCTCAGGTCGGGATCTCTGGTCAGTCTTCCTATTAACACAACAATATTCATTATACTACCCCTTTATTTATTCTTCTCGAACCGTAATCATATGTCTGATAAAATTGTCGCTGATTTTACAAATTCTGTCTACTTCATCGACAGCATCTGCACCTGCGGTAAATTCAATAAAAACATAATAACCTTCTCTTTTTTTGTTAATTTCGTAGGCAAGTCTCCTCAGACCCCACTCATTAACCTTTTCAATTATTCCCTGTCTTTCGGTTATTATGTTCTGAATTTTTTCAATTTCTGCCTTTCTTACTTCTTCTTCCAGGTTGGATAGTAAGATAAAAGCACCTTCATATTTTTTCATTTGATTCACCTCCTTCGGACTTTTGGCCCTTGTTCGCCAAGGGCAGGATAGCATATACATTATAGCACCGGAAAAAATATAGTTCAAGCATTATTTTATTAAATATTCAGCGCTTTTTTGGCAATAAGCGCATTTTTTTTCTTCTTCAGCCTTATTTAATTGAGGAGCAGCTTCCATATGATTGACATAATCGTCAATTGCCTGGTCCACATGCTCCATGCATGCGTA
>DCDC01000102.1 GCA_002316225.1 Firmicutes bacterium UBA1065
GTCCTTGAATCCGTAGGAAGGCTTGCAGGATACATCCCCTATACCTGCTACAGCGCATTGGAAAGCTATATTGAAAAAAATCCTGAAATAATCCAGGGATTTTGCGATGCTCTATATGAAGCAATGGTCTGGGTAGCAGAACATAGCGCCATGGAAGTAGCTGAGGTAATACATCCTCAGTTCGCTGACTCGGAAGTTGAATTCTTAGCTGAAATAGTTCAAACCTACAGGGATTTAGACGCCTGGAATCCTGACCTTGTGCTTGGCGAGGATGGTTACAACAGACTTATCGATATCATGAAGCTGGCAGGCGAAATAGAAGAAGGTGCCCCCTATTCGGAGATACAGACACCTGAATTCGCAATTAAGGCAAAAGAAAACTACAAAAAATAAGCATATGAAATCCGGGGAACTTAAATCCCCGGATTTTTATTAATGCTCATATTAGTGTCATCTTGAGTGAAGCGAAGGATCTCATGAGATTCTTCACTGCATTCAGAATTATCACGTGTTAATCACACCACGATAAACGAATACAATAAGTCATCCTGAGCGAAGCATCTTAGGTGTGTCCCCATACCTTAATACTCATTAAACACCGGTCTTGCGTCAGTATCCTCAAAGAACAGGCCTGCTGCTTCAAAAGTCAATCCTTCGATGTTGAATTCAACATCACCTATGCCGTATTGTTCCAGGCACAAAACCACTATTGAGCTCATATCCCTGAAATCCTGCTCCGACAGCTTAACTGCTTCTACCCCTAAGTTGATTACGGCCTTGTCTCCCACGACCTTAACATCTCTTAGATTTATGCCTATTGGAATATTGTTGCTCAGGGTTGTATCAGCCGGAGGTCCTTCAAATAATTTCTCAACTACAAATTGTACCGGATTGCCAACCTTTGTGGCTGAAAATGTCAAGGGAACATAGTGGCCCATGACTTCGGTATCCGGTGCCTTGAAATATACCGTATAATTAACCCCGTCTTCGGAACCGTACAAATTTATATTTTCTCTTTCAAATCCCTTGTTTATGGCATAGCCGTTAGGAAGAGAACTAAGTGCCTGGCCCTCCACCAGTAATTCAACCCTGTCGATTGTGGGGAATTCTGTAAGGGCATATGTAATGGCGGAAATCATGTTTTCCTCCTGTTCAAGAGAGGAAGTATTTAATATGTTTTTGCTGAAATCCACCCTGCATAAGCCGTCCTTTATGGACATGCCTCTTATTTCGGTACCTTCTGGAATTACCCCGTGAAGACCGGATTGGGCAATTCTTTTTTCAGTTTCGCTCCCTGCAATCATGCTTCTAAGTGTTGCCTTTGCAATTCCTTCTTCCCAGGGTATCTTTGTGTTGACCGGAACCACGAAGCCGTATTCATCTTCAAAATAGGCCATTATGTTTGTCATTTTAACTTCTTCCTGAGGTTCTGCTGCTGTTTCTATAACTTCTTCATATGCTTCTTCTCCGACTGCGTCTTCCACTATTTCAAATTCCGAAAGCTCGGCCAAATCGGATACATCCGGATTAGCTTTTTCCTTAAGCCCCACCATCATATCTAAGGTACCGCATGCCGTTAAGCATACTGCTATTAAAACAATCAATATCAAAAAAACCTTTTTTTGATGAGCCAATTTCATACCCTCCTCATGCATTTATATATAATTATATTAAGCATGTACCGAGGATATGACTTTTATGATTAATAAAATATGGAGCCTTGTGGGGTTCCTTCCTTATTTCATCATTATTATTCCGGCCATTAGGCCCCTTATACCTTTTTGTCCCCTGTGAGAAAAGAATAAGTCATTGCGGCATTTTGTGCAAAGCCCTGCAAGTTCAATATTATTTTCATCCATTCCTGCTTTTGTCATGTTGTACTTATTGATTTCCCACAAATCAAAATGGTACTTGTTTCCCCTTGTAACCATGAAATCCTTATATCTTATGTCTGTTGCAATAAACATGTCGGCGACATCCTTATCCACTTCGAAACAATCCTGGCATAAGGAAGGGCTGATGGCTGCCTTTAAGTGGGAAGGATTACTACCCATTTCAGTCAATGCCCTGACCATCTTCCCTGCAATATCGGTCATCGTCCCCCTCCATCCAGCATGGCTCAGGCCTATTAACTTTTTCACCGGGTCGTAGAAAAACACTGCGTTGCAGTCCGCATGAAAGGACATCAGGGCAACATTTTTCTTATCCGTATAAATACCGTCTATGTCGGTATACTTAGGGTCCTTCATGGCCCTCCCCTTATAGGTCTCATCCACATATTTAATATTGTTGGTATGGGTTTGGTCTGTTTCTACAACGTCCTCAATGCTGATGCCCAACTTATCAAAGACTATCAAGTTGTTTCTTCTTATGTTTTCTTCATCATCCCCCGTACCGAATCCTATGTTGAGGGATTCATATGGGCCCTTGCTGACCCCTCCCTTTCTTGTGGTAAAGCAGTGCAATAGATCATGGTATTCATCAAAAATAGGAAAGGTAACATACACAAAATCTTCTATCCGGTTTAATTTATACATAATGATTCCTTTCTATATATAGTGTTGTTATCCTTAATTTCAGTCAAGGACCTCATGGGATCCTTCGGGCTAAAGCCCTCAGGATGACATCGGTTTACATAAAATAATTTATGTTAACTAAAAGTCAGTTATTGTCGAGATATCGTTTAAGATGTAAATGTCCCACCAAGCCAATTATACCATAATTTATTATATCATTTAAATTTAATGTATGCTAAAATAAAATCAAAGATTATCCTTAAAAAAGGAGTTAATATGATCATTTCGCCTGTTTTTGATAAGGAAAGCGACAAGCCCCTCTATATGCAGTTATATGAATACATAAAGAACGAAATAACCTCGGGGCTCTTAAAGCCTGATTCAAAGCTGCCTTCCATCAGGGAGGCTTCCTCCACCTTGAAGTTGAGCAAGACAACGGTAGAAAATGCTTACAGCCAGCTTGTGGCGGAAGGTTACATAGAAAATTATCCCAAAAGAGGCTACTTTGTTTGCGATTTAAGCGAATATAACTTTGATGGGGGAACGGTTAAGAATACTGTGGAATACCACAATGAAATAACCTATCTGAATGATGGGGTGGACAGGGAGAGTTTTGATGCTTCAACCTGGAAGAGGATTTATAACAAGGTTATATCAGACAGGAACACAAGTATTAACACCTCCTGCTCGGCTCAAGGGGAGGAATTTTTAAGGGAGGAAATAGCAAACTTCGTAAATACCATGAGGGGGGGCAACACTACGTCCCAGCAGGTAATCGTGGGAGCCGGAATCCAGTATTTATTGGGAATCCTGATAGGAATCATCAAGGATGACTATAACACGGTTGCCTTCGAAAAACCGGGTTACAAGAAGGCAGAATTTGTTTTTGAAGATTACATGTTCAATATAAGGCATATAGAAATTGCCGATAGCGATTTTCCCATAGGCCAGCTCAGGAAAAGCGATGCCAAGGTGATATATATCAGTCCTTCTCACCAATACCCCCTCGGCACCATCATGCCCGTAAACAAGCGAATGGAACTTCTGGATTGGGCTTACAAAAAAAACGGCATTATAATCGAGGATGACTATGATTCCATGATAAGGTACGGGGGCATGCCCATACCCAGCCTGCAAGGCCTGGACAAAAATGATTGCGTCGTGTACCTGGGCTCCTTTTCAAAGATGCTTCTTCCTTCCCTAAGAATAAGCTACATGATAATACCAAAAAAACTTCTGCCCAAATACAATGAAATAAAAGACCGCTACACCCAGTCGACTTCTAAAATTGACCAACTGGTGCTGGCTAATTTCATGAAGGATGGGCATATGGTTAAGCATCTTCGCAAAATAAAGCGTATATACAAAAAGAAGAATTCTTCTTTAACAGCTGATTTAAAAAGTTTGTTCAAGGATAAAATAGAAATTATCAGCTCCGATTCCGGCCTGCATATAGTATGTGAAGCCAGGACTCACAAGGATAAGGACCATATAATAAAAGATGCGCAAAACTCGCGCATCCTTATAAACATAATCAGCAAGGACAGTAACAGGGTCATGTTTTCCCTTAATTACAGCGGGATAGACTTAAAAGACATACAGGAATTCACAGTTCTTTTAGGGAAGGTCTTGTTTGAGTAACCTTGTTCTTGAACAAATCCTTATATAGTTCTCCCACTAAGAGGGGTATGAAGGAAAATGCAATTACCAGCTGCCAGTCCCGAAGATTGAGGGGGACTACATCAAAAACTTCATTCAAGGCAGGTATATATAAAACTGCTAAGGTGAGGAATAAGGACGCTAAAACCGCCTGGACCATCCTCATGTTGGTAAAAAAGCCTATCCTGAACAAGGTATAATCCTGGGACCTTGAAGAAAAGGCCCTTAAAAGCTCAGACAAAATCAAGGTGGTAAAAACTACTGCCCGGCCATGAATCAAGCCGCTCCCGGAACCATACATTTTCAGAGCCCAATAATAGGATAAAAGTGAAGAAAAAGATATGGCAATTGCCTGCATCAGAATTCCCCCAAGCATCTCTTTGTCGAGGATGGCTTCTTTTGTGCTTCTGGGAGGCTGTTTCATGATGCCCGGCTCTGCATTTTCAACTCCTAATGCCAGGGCAGGAAAACTGTCCGTAACAAGGTTCAGCCACAAAAGCTGTATGGGAAGGAGGGGAACCTCCCAGCCCAGCATGATGCTTATAAATACAAGCAAAATCTCTCCTATGTTGCAGCTCAATAAAAAGAAAACAAATTTCTTAATATTGGAGAATATTATTCTTCCTTCTTCAACGGCATTAACGATGGTTGCAAAGTTGTCATCAGTAAGTATGACTTCGGCTGTATTTTTAGCCACATCGGTACCCGTGATGCCCATTGCAACCCCTATGTCCGCCTTTTTCAGAGCAAGGGCATCATTGACCCCGTCCCCGGTCATGGCTGTAATATGACCATTTTCCTTTAAAGCCGTAACTATTCTAACCTTATGGTCCGGGGATACCCTGGCATAAACCTTGGTTTTCTTAACAAGTTCTCTTAACTCTTCATCAGAATAATTATTGAGGTCTTCTCCCATCACAGCCTGATCTTCCCTGTCGGCAAGTCCTAGTTCTTTTGCTATGGCATAAGCAGTTTCCTTGTAATCACCCGTTATCATAACCGTTTCAATACCGGCTTGCCTGCACTGGGCTATGGATTCTTTTACTTCAGGCCTTGGAGGGTCAATCATTCCCACTAGTCCCACAAATACCATGTCATTTTCCACCTGGTCGAAGGTGGGATGCTGGGGGAGTCTGTCCCATACCTTGTAGGCAGCAGCCAAAACTCTAAGGGCTGAACGGGCAAAATCTGTATTGACCGACAAAACCTTGCCCTTTAAATCTTGGGTAAAATCAATTATTTTACCATTAAGGGCTATTTTGCTGCACTTGTTTATTACTATATCAGGTGCCCCCTTCGTGAATGAAACAACCTTCCCTTCAATATAATCCGAATGAAAGGTCGTCATCATCTTCCTTGCGGAATCGAAGGGAAGTTCGGCAATTCTGGGATATATCATGTTCAGGTGGTCGGAAGTCTGGCCTAATTTACCGGCAAAGGTCAGGATTGCCCCTTCCGTAGGGTCCCCGATAATCTTATATGTACCGGAAGAATTATCAAGGCGCGCATCATTTGCCAGGGTGCCTATGGAAACTAAATTTCTTAAATCAGGAAGAGAGTTTATGGTTATACTCCTTCCATTAAGAATAACATTTCCTTTAGGCTCATATCCCGTACCTTCAACATCCAAAATTCTGTCATCCACATAGGCTTTTACCACCGTCATTTCATTTTGAGTCAGGGTCCCTGTCTTGTCTGAGCAAATAACCGTTGTTGCTCCCAAGGTTTCAACTGCCAAAAGCTTTTTAACGATGGCATTTTTTTCTGCCATCCTGTTCATACCTATAGCTAAAACAATTGTGACGATAGCAGGCAGCCCCTCGGGTATTGCAGCAACAGCAAGGCTTATGGAGGTTAAAAGCATGTTCAGGGCCTGTCTTTTTTGGTACATGCCCACCATAAACACTATAATGCAGATGGCTATAATCAGGGTTCCCAAAACCTTCCCCAACTGGTTTAATTTTATTTGCAGGGGGGTTTCTTCTTCGCCATATGTTTGTATTTTTACCGCGATGCTACCGATTTCGGTATTGTGGCCCGTTGCGGTAACAACTCCCTTGCCCCTGCCGTAGGTCACTATAGTGCTTGAAAAACACATGTTATGCCTGTCCCCTATTCCGACAGGACCGGCTATTTTGACTTTAGCATCCTTTTCAACGGGAACAGATTCACCGGTTAAGGATGCTTCTTCAATCTTTAAATTTGAGCTTTCAAAAAGTCTTATATCGGCAGGAACAATATCTCCTGCCTCCAGAACCACAACGTCTCCGGGAACAAGGTCCGATGCAGGAATTACTTTCATGTTCCCTTCCCTTACAACCCTGGCATTGGGCGCGCTCAGCTTTTGCAGGGCTTCTACCGCCCTTTCGGCCTTTCCTTCCTGATAGATGCCCAAGGCGGCATTAATAACAACTATGGCCAAAATTATCATTGCGTCTTCCTTCTCCCCTACAAATGCCGATACCCCGGCCGCCATAAGCAGGATAATTATTAAAAAGTCCGCAAATTGGGCCGCAAACTTGGAAAGGATGCTCTTTTTAGCCGGGGCTTCCAGTTCATTTTTGCCGTACTTTTCGATTCGCTTCTCAGCTTCCTTTTCGCTGAGACCTGTACTGAAATTTGTGTTAAGTTCCTTTAAAATTTCGTTTTTGCCTTTGTTATACCAATCCAAATTATTCTCCTCCCTAAGTAAAGTATTAACATTGGTATAATATATTGGCAGATTTATTTTTTTATTCCTGTTTTTGGACAAACATCATTATTGCTTTGAGGAGAATCTAAATAACACTTTATTTGAAATATAGTGCTTTTTATGTTAAAGTGTAATTAATCAAAGGAGGTTTTACTATTAAGTATAAAATTAATGCTGTATATTTCAGTGCAACAGGTACAACTAAAAAAGCAGTGGAAAAACTTGCATATGAATTAGCAAAACACTTCAATGAAAAAACAATTAACTACATAGATTTTACTTTGCCTTCCGGAAGAAAAGAAGCCTTGCATTTTTCCGATAATGATATAGTGATACTGGCTGTTCCTGTATACGCAGGCAGGGTACCAAATGTTTTGTTGAAATTCCTGAATAGTATGAAGGCTGACGGGGCAAAGGCCGTCGCCCTTGTCCTTTACGGCAACAGGGATTACGACGATGCCCTTTTAGAATTAACAGACATATTGAGGATTAATGGTTTTAAGACTATTGCAGCAGGAGCCTTTATAGGAGAGCATTCCTTTTCAAAACTTTTAGCCAAGGGCAGGCCCGATGAAAGGGATTTAGAAAAGTTAAGTGTATTTGCTAAGCAAATATATGATAAGCTGTCTTCAGGAAAGGAAAACGAGCCTCTTGTAGCCGGCACCAAGGAATACAGGGACTATTACAAACCGAAAGACAAAAACGGAAATCCTGTTGATATAAGGAAAGTAACACCTAAAACAAACCTTGACTGTATTAATTGCAAGCTTTGTGTATCCCTTTGTCCCATGGGCTCAATTGACAGCAATGATGTTTCAATACTCAACAATATTTGCATAAAATGCGGTGCATGCATCAAAGCCTGCCCCGTAAATGCAAAATATTATGATGATGAGAACTATTTGCATCATAAATATGAACTGGAAACTATTTTTGCCGAAAGAAAAGAACCGGTAGTGTTTTTATAGTAAAACACTACCGGTTGCTTATTCCGTATCATTTAAACAAGACTTTTCTCCCAATATTTGTCCCATTCGGACACCCATGAGGGAAGACATCATCAGTCCCCTGGTCCAGCCGCTGGCATCCCCCAAGCAGTATAAATTTTTGATATTGGTTTCAAATTCAGTGCTGATTTCAACCTTGTTGCTGTAAAACTTCACTTCCGGTCCGTAAAGAAGGGTTTCCGTTCCGGCAAAGCCGGGTACCACAATATTTAATGCCTCTATGAAATTCAAGATATTGGTCATTGTCCTGTAAGGCATTGCTGCAGTCAAGTCTCCCGCAACCGCATCCGGTAAGGTAGGTTTGACATTTGACCTGGTGAGTTCATGCTGCCATGTCCGCTTGCCGTCCAGGATATCGCCGTATCTTTGAACCAGTATCTTTCCTCCCCCCAGCATGTTTAAAAGCTCAGCCACCTTAGCCCCGTATTTGATGGGCTCGTTAAAAGGAGTTCTGAAATTATGGGAGCTTAAAATCGCTAAATTTGTGTTGCTTGATTTTCTGTCCTTATAGGAATGTCCGTTGACAACAGCAAGATTGTTGTCGTAATTCTCCTGGCTTACAAATCCTCCGGGATTTTGACAGAAGGTCCTTACCTTATCCTTATAGGGCTTAGGGTAACCTATGAGTTTTGATTCATACAAAACATTGTTTACCCTTTCCATAACCTCATTCCTTACTTCAACCCTGACCCCTATGTCAACTGTCCCTGCCCTGTGGGCTATATTGTGCTTGACACAGATGGACTTAAGCCAGTCAGCTCCCTTTCTGCCGGCCGATATAACAACCCTGTTGCCATAGATTTCTTCATTGTCCTTTTTCTTCAATGAATCGGTCACAACAACCCCCTTGACCGACCCGCCTTCAACCAGGACATCAACGGCTTCCGTGTTGAACCTGATTTCAACGCCCCTGTCAATTATATAATCTTCAATTCTCTTATAAATTTCTTGAGCCCTTTCGGTACCTAAGTGTCTTATGGGGCAATCCACAAGCTTAAGACCCGCTTCGATGGCCTTTCTTCTTATTTCTTTGATTTCTTCCTTGGCTTCGAGGCCTTCAACCCTGCTGTCGGCTCCAAATTCCAGGTAGATTGCATCGGTATATTCAATCAGCTCCTGGGTGAAATCATAGCCTATCAGTTCGGGTAAATCTCCCCCTACCTCAGGACTTAAGGACAATTTGCCGTCGGAAAAGGCCCCTGCCCCCGAAAAACCTGTTGTTATGTTGCAATAAGGCTGGCAGTTAACGCATATTTTTGTTTTATCCTTGGGACAATTTCTCTTTTCAATGGGTTTTCCCTGCTCAAGAATCAGTATTTTTTTGTCAGGTCTTGCCTTATTAAGCTCCAGGGCTGTAAATATACCTGATGGTCCTGCCCCTACTATAATTAAATCATATTTCATTAGTTTTTCCCTTCTTTCATTCCGAAATATATTATTTCTATAAGAGTTTTGTCATTTTGAGAGCTTTAGTTCGAAGGATCTCATAGTTTCACGTAAGTGTCATTCTAAACGTATGTGAAGAATCTCATGAGATCCTTCGCTGACATTTTAAACGATAACTTGACAATAACTGACTTTTAATTAACATAAATTATTTTATGTAAACCGGGTGGTTATATAAATACTTTTATTCAATTAATACTATGTCATTCTCATTTAGTCCCGATACCACTTCCACATTGGAGTCGTCTTCAAGACCGGTTATTATTTCAACTTCCGTTTGCTTATTCCCTTCTACAAGGGTCACATATTTTTTGTTATCCTTTTCATAAACAGCGTCCTTGTCAACCAACAAGACATTGTTTTTTTCCTGCAATACGATTTCTATGTCAACCTCCGAGCCCAGCTTGTAGTCGGTATCATCCAAATCCGCCTCGATTCTCACGCGTTTTTGCTCAACCCCAAGGTCGGATATCTTTGCCCGGGCCTTTGGATATATCCTGCTTATCAAAAGTGTTTTAATAACTTTGCCCTCATCATCCACTATATTAAAATCCATGCCTCTGATTAAATCCTTGGCATCTTCCGCCAGAACTTCCACGTAAATGCCTAAATTTGAGTCATCCTGTATTTCAACCACGGGGACTCCTGCTTGTGTCATGCCCCCTTGTTGAACGTTTAATTCCGTAATCACCCCGTCAAACTCGGCTTTGATTGAAGATTGTTCCAAACTCCTCTCCAATATTTGTTTTTGTATCACCGCTTCATCAATTTGAGCCTCATATTGTTTTTTTACATTTTCCGAAACTCCTTGTATAACCTTGTTATAATTGTTGGTTGCTTCCTGAAGCATGTTTTCAAGGACCTTCAGGTTATTCTTTGCTTCATCGTATTCCACCCGGCTCACGGCATTATTTTCATATAAGGTTTCAATCTTTTCCAAATTGCTTCTTGCAAAAGCCAAATTGGTTTCAATGGTGCTTATGTTCAGTTTTAAATTTGAGATTTCCTCAAAATCGGCCCCTTTTACAATATCGTTGTAAGAAGCGATAATGGCTTCAATTTGCTTGTTTATCCTGTCGATCTCCAAGCCATAGTTGTTTTCATAGGTTAAAATTATGTCCCCCTTCATTACCCTGTCCCCCACAGAATAATGAAGTTTTTCGACTTTTCGGCTCATGTCCGAGTAGAAGGTATTGACTCTTTTTGAAAAAACCGTTCCTCTTTCTTCTATGGTTTTTTTGATGCTTCCTAATTTTACCTGCGAGGTTTTAAGCTGGTCATTTTGTCCCCCAAATAATAACGAAGCTGTTATGAATAGTACTATTATTGCTAACAGTGGCAAAAAATATTTTTTCTTCATCATACCCTCCACTTAAGTTATCCTGCTTTTAAGTGCCTGCATAAAATCCAGTCTGTTAATTTTTACATAGGTCATGAGCTGAGCTGATATTATAAAAATTATGGTTAAAATTATTGCTATAAAAATATTTTTTGTTGAAACACTCCCATGAAAGGTGTATATATCCGTATTAAAAGTCAAACCTACATATTCAACCAGCAATTTCCCCAGGGGTATGCCTGCTAAGATACCGATGACCGACATGACCGAATTTTCCTTTATAAGCATCTTAAATATTTCAATTTTTGTAAAGCCCATAACTCTTAAAGATGAAAACTCCAAGGTTCTTTCATTGATGCTCATGAGGGTCATGGCGTATAAGATAACAAAACCCAGCATCCCCGAAAAGATAACCATGGTTCCCATGAAGGCCACAATGAGTCCCGTAAATTCTTCGAAAATGTTCTGCATGTCTTCCCTGGATTGGGTCGACATAATTTCATTTATGTTAACCAATTTAGCTTTAATCTTGTCATCCGAACTGATGAATACACCATTTATGATTCCTTTATCAAGAAACTTTTTGTTTATATAGTCTATATTCATATAACCGTTAATTCCCAGGCTCTGCTCTATGACACCCTTAACCGTGACATATTCTCCTTCCCTGCCGGGTATGAAGCTTTTCAGAAATATCCTGTCCCCCTCGGATGCCTTAAGAACCTTTGCCAAATTTGAAGAAATCAAAATTCCTTCAGCGGGAACTGAAAGCTTGTTACCTTTCTTATCCCTGAAGTCATAAAAACGGGTATTCTTTTCCAGTCCTATCACATTAACAATTTTGGAATGCCTGCCGTTTTCAATTTCAAAGGGAAGCTCGACTCTTCCTTCCATGTGTTCATAGTTTATATATTTTTTGATTTCATTAAGAACCCCTTCATCCTTAAAGCCCTTAAAACCTACGTTATAATCCATCTTCATGAATTCGGAATAATGCCCCACATATATGACATCCATGGTTTCACTCATCCACATGGTCATAATCATGAGACTGCAGCTTATGGAAGCAGCCGCCCCAATCAAGAGAAATTTTTTCTTTTCTCTGAATATGTTTCTGAAAACCATCCTCCATGAAAATGTAAGCTTATTCCAGAAGAGTTTAAAATCTTCAAGAATAATCTTTTTACCTTGCTTTGGTGTTTCGGGCCTCATTGACTCGGCAGGGTTAATCCTAAGTATGGCCCTGATTCCCCAAAAACCCGAAAGCAGGCAAAATATCGTTGACAGGATTACTGATACGAAAAGCCTCTCATAGTAAACCTGAACCGTCAGCATGGGAATATTAAAGAACTCAAGGTATATCTTTGTCATTGCCCCCGAGGCTAAAGTCCCTATTACAGCTCCCAAAAGCCCCCCTAAAATTCCTACTGTAGCAGCATACTTCAAATAATGAGTAATAAGTTCCCCGTCCAAAAAGCCTACAGCCTTCAAAACTCCTATGGAAGTCCTGTCTTTTTTGATAATACGGGACAGCATTACAGACAACATGATACCTGCGAAAATCAGGAATAAAACGGGAATGGACCTGGATACGGTCTCAAGGCCTCTGATTTCTTCGTTAAGCATGCTGTTGCTCAATTGCTCATCCCTGTCTATAACCCGCATAACCCCGTATCTTTTCAAGTATTCTTCCAGATAATCCTTTGTTTCATCAAGGTCATCCTGATTATTTACCCTTATGACCACTTCGTTGAAAAGGCCGGAGCCGGATATTCTTCGCAGATACTCTTCTTCGATAAAGACTACCCCGAACTTTTCATAATCCGGAAGAAGGGTCTGTTCATTTTCCATCAGGTATACATATTCAGGACTTGAAACGATTGCCGATATGTTAAACCTAAATTTTCTGCCCCTTATATTAAGGTCTATCTCATCACCGACATCAAGTTCCCTTGCCAGGGCAAACTGGTCGATAACCATTATTTCTTTTTCCTTTATGGTCCGCCTGCCCTTCTTTACAAAGAGCTCATTAATCTTGTTTTCCTTGCTATCCACAGATACAGCCCTTACATTCACCCTTTCATCCTCATCCCCGGTGATTAATTTAGCGTCCAGGGCCAGCCTTACATCAGCCTGCCTGATGTTATCATGTCCCTCCAATTCTCTTTCCAACCTCTCTGGAAGGGCTGCTGCAGTGACGAAAATATCGGCAAAATTAGTGGCATCATAGTAATCATCCAAGGTGTTCCTTAAATTCACGGCTGAATTGCTGACTGCCGTGAAAATAAAGATACCGGTAATTATAATGGACAGTACCGCAACATATTGCCCCTTTGTTTTTTTTATCATTCTGAAAAGTCTCAGATTCAGCTTTTTCATCACCATACAATCCTTTCGGGGGCAAGGGGGGATTCATTTTTAATGATTTCTGTTATGGTGCCGCTTCGCATTTTAATCACCCGGTCAGCCATTTGTGCTATGGGGGAATTATGGGTGATTACCATTACGGTATTCTTGTATTTCACATTAACGTCCTTAAGAACCTTCAGAATATTTATACCCGTTTCAAAATCAAGAGCGCCCGTAGGTTCATCGCACAGCAAAATCTGCGGATTTTTGGCAACAGCCCTGGCTATGGCAACCCTCTGCTGCTCACCCCCGCTCATCTGTGAGGGAAAATGATCCATCCTGTCATAAAGTCCGACTGCTTCCATGATTTCATCTATGTCGGCTGTACTACGGGTTATTTCTGCGACTAATTCAACATTCTCCCTGGCCGTAAGAGTAGCTATGAGATTATAGAACTGAAAAACAAAGCCGATTTTATACCTCCTGTACATGGTAAGCTCTTTATCGGTGAAATTCGTAATCTTTTCACCGTTAAAAACAACACTGCCCCTTGTGGGGGTATCCATTCCACCTATTATATTTAAGAGGGTGCTTTTGCCTGAGCCGCTGGGGCCTAAAATAACGATGAATTCGCCCTTTTCAACCTCAAAACTTACATCTTCCAGGGCCTTGACCGTAACTTCGCCCATTTGATAATATTTGCTTAAGCTTTGAACCCTAAACAGTATATCGCCCATAGCCGCTCCTGATATTCTTTATGTAACATTTTATTCACGAATCCACTATTTAACAAATATATTATAGCATTTTACATTAAATAAATAAACATAAAAAACCGTATGACATACTTTTGATTTTTTATTGAACCTTACTTTTTTTAATTGATAGTTAATAAAACATAAGTTATAATACAAGAGTTATATAATAAAAAACTAAAAGTGAGGTAGCAGAATATGAATGTATTGATATTGAATTGCGGCAGCTCTTCCATTAAATTTCAAGTTGCAGAAATGCCCCAATACAATGTTCTGGTTCAGGGAAGAGTAGAAAGAATCGGATATGATGATGCCATATTTGTTAATTCCGTAAACAAGGAAAAGGTAATCCAACCCGTTAAGAATCACGAGGAAGGAATCAATTTAATTTTAAATAATCTTTTCAGCAATACCAACATAAGCAAAAATGACATTAATGCAATAGGTCACAGGGTTGTTCAGGGAGGAGACAAGCAGAACGTTTCCGTAATAATTGATGATAATGTTATAAATTATATAGAAAGCATAAAAGACTTGGCGCCTCTTCACAATCCCAACCATTTGGCCGGAATATACGCATGTCAAAAACTATTGCCCTACGTACCGCAGGTTGCAGTTTTTGACAACGGTTTTCATATGTCTTTGCCAAAATATACATACATTTATGGAATTCCGTATGAATACTATGAAAAATATAAAATACGAAAATATGGATTCCACGGCATAGCTTTCAGAAGCATGGCTGATGAAGTAGACAGAATATTGAATGATTCACATAAAAATTACAAAATAGTAAACTTGATGTTAGGCAGCGGCACAACCGCCAACGCTTTGAAATATGGTAAATCAATCGAAGTAAGCACAGGATTCACCCCTCATGAAGGTTTAATTCAATCCACCAGGGCCGGGGACATAGATGTGGCAGCCATCCTCTACCTGATGAAAAAAGAAGGCCTGACCATTGAACAAGCAGATGAACTGATAAATAAAAAAAGCGGCTGGAAAGGCTTGTCCGGTATCAGCAACGACATGAGAGAAATATACGAAGCTGCCAATAGCGGAAACGAAAGAGCAGGCCTTGCCATAGATGCTGCCTGCCACAGGTTCAAAAAATATGTAGGAGCTTACAGTGCCATAATGGATGGTATCGATCTTTTGATATTCTCCGGCGGAGTAGGCGAAAATGCCTTCTATATAAGAGAAAAGGTATGCCAGGGGTTGGAATACATGGGAATCGAACTGGATACCCAGAAAAACAAAAACAATGAAAGCATAATCAGCAAAGACACATCAAGAGTTAAAATATTAGTTGTTAACGCCAATGAAGAAAAAATAATAGCTGAAGACACATATAAAATATGCAGCGATATGGCTACAAGATATAAATCTTAATAGATACCTTAAAATTTTACTATGCTATATACGGTGATAGGGCAATCAAATTTGATTGCCCGTTTTTAATTGCCCGTAATGTCTATTTTTATTTGTATAATGTAAATGATACTCTAAAAGT
>DCDC01000018.1 GCA_002316225.1 Firmicutes bacterium UBA1065
TTCGCTCAGGATAACAAACAACGCTCAGGATGACACAAAGAAATTACGAACCCATAGCTTTCACATTTTGTTCCAGCTTAACAATACCTTCATAAACATTATTTGTAAGTTCTTCATCAAAACCCTCAAAAACCTGTTCTAAAAACTCAATTTCTCTTTTGTCCCTTTTTTTAAAGTATTCCATGCATTGAGGGTTTATTGTGATTCGCAAAGCTCTTGCATCATTTTCATCTTTTTGAAGCATAATATGGCCTGCTTTTTCCAGGTCGGCAGCAATTCGCTTTGCATTCTGACGGGAATACCCGATAAAATTAGCCACCTCGGTTATTGTGGGGGGCTCCTTAAATCTTGATACCGCTACTATAAAAAGCCACTGCTTGGTAGTAAAGTTTTTATCAAATTCATCCCCTAAGGTCTGCAGCCTGTTGGACAGGGTAAATATAGTCGCAAAAATATAGGCTTTCTTTTGAAGTTCGTTCATGATAGTCCTCCGGTATACGCAACATGTTACCTTTATTATAGGCGACCCGGTAGCTTTTGTCAAGCAAAAAGGGCAAAGTTTAAAGCTTTGCCCTTTTTTACTTATTTATGTCTTCTTGGATGATAGTGAGTATGAAGCAGGCTATGAGACAGAGGACCGTTTGGCTGTCCTAAATACTCTTCATACAGTTGTTTTATTTCGGGGTTTTCATGAGATTTTCTTATGGGCATTTCCTTGTCTATATTATAAATTGTATCAATTCTTCTTGCCTTAATTGATTTATTTGCTCCCACGGGTTGACCTCCGCCCCCTGCGCAACCTCCGGTACAGCTCATTATTTCAATAAATGTATAGTCTTTTGCCTGGCCGTTTTTAATCATTTCCATGACTTTATGGGCATTTGCCAAACCATGGGCAACTGCCACCTTAATGGGTGTGCCGTCCAAATCTACGGTGGCTTCTTTTATTCCTTCAAGGCCTCTCACTTCGTCAAAGTCGATCTTTTCCAATGTTTTACCGGTAACAACCTCATATACGGTTCTTAAGGCAGCTTCCATAACACCTCCTGTTGCGCCGAATATAACGGCTGCCCCTGTTGATGCTCCCATTATTGAGTCAAAATCTTCATCTTCCAAGTTGGTAAAATCTATTCCTGCGTTCTTTATCAACCTGGCAAGCTCCCTGGTAGTGAGGACAACATCAACGTCCCTGTAACCGGAAGCATTCATTTCCGGCCTCTTGCTCTCATATTTCTTTGCCGTGCAGGGCATTACGGATACGGTAAATATATTGGCAGGATCTATTCCTGCTTTTTTGGCATAATATGTTTTTGCCACGGCTCCAAACATTTGCTGGGGCGACTTGCAGGTTGAAAGATGATCCAGGAGTTCGGGGTAAAAACCTTCGGCATAATTTATCCACCCGGGAGAGCAGGATGTAATCATTGGAAGGGTACCGCCGTTTTTTATCCTTGACAGAAGTTCATGGCCTTCTTCCATTATGGTTAAGTCTGCAGCAAAATCCGTATCAAAAACCTTGTCAAATCCCAACATTTTAAGGGCTGCTACCATTTTGCCCGTAACCTTTGAACCCCTTGGCATTCCAAATTCTTCTCCAAGGCCTACCCTTACAGCCGGAGCAGTCTGAACGATAACATGTTTTTTAGGGTCATGCAGGGCTTCCCAAACCTTTTCGGTTTCATCATTTTCATAAATGGCTCCAACAGGACATACAGCCGAGCATTGCCCGCAGAAGGTACATAAGGTTTCATCCAGATTTTCATTAAAGCCTGCACTGATATTTGTATTTACAGACCTTTGGGAAGGGCTCAATATTCCGACCATTTGGGTTTCCTGACATGCTTCCACGCATCTCATGCATTTGATACATTTATTTCTATCCCTTACCAAAACTCCTGAAGTATTATCTATGGGGTAGATGTCAGTTTCATGAGCCAAATTGTAGTTTCTTACATGGAACCTTTCACATAGCTTTCTAAGTTCACATGTTTCATTGCGTATGCAGTTTAAGCAATCATTGGGATGGTTGGCCAGTATCAGTTCCAAGATGCCGATTTGAAGCTCCCTTACTTCTTTCGTGTTGGTATGAATATCTGCCCCCTCATAAACCATGGCGGAGCATGAGGCAACAAATTTTCCTGCAGTTTTGTCCTCTACCACGCAAATCCTGCAATTTGCTTTTATTGCCTGGTCAGGATGATTGCACAGGGTAGGTATATAGTAACCTGCCAATTTGGCTGCTTCCAAAATTGTAGTTCCTGCCTCAACAGTAACTTTTTTATTATTAATGGACAGTGTACAAGTTTTCATGTCTCCTCCTAATTATACATATCATAAAAATGTTGGATTGCTGAAACCATAGCCGTAGGTGCAGCAGTACCCAAACCGCAGAATGAGCATTTATTCATAACGTTGGCTATGCGTTTTACGGTAAGGAAATCTTCTACCGTAGCCTTCTTATCAGCAATTTTATGAGCTAATTTCAAAAGCTGCCTGTTTCCTTCACGGCAGGGAGTACATTTGCCGCAGCTTTCATGAACAAAGAATTCCTGGATTGTAACCATAAATTCCGCAACGCTGTTCGTGTCATCTGCCACCAATATAGCTCCGGTGCCTAAGCTGTAGCCTTTCTTGCCGAAATCTTCATAGGTATATGGCAGATCCAGCAAAGATTTGGAAACAATGGGACCTGAAGCACCGCCTATCTGGGCAAATTTAAATTCTCTTCCATTCTTAATTCCCCCGCCGATTTCATATATTATTTCCCTGAGAGTAATCCCGAAGGGAACCTCATAAACACCAGGCCTTTCAACATTTCCGCACAGGCTTATAACCTTGCTTCCCTTACTTTTTTCGGTACCCTGGCTTAAGTATACCGGGGCATCTTTTGTAAACAAGATCGGAACAACGCAATATGACTCAACATTGTTAGCAAGGGTGGGTCTTCCGAACAAACCCGATACGGCAGTCCTTTGAAACTTAATCTTTGGTCTTCCGCTGCCTCCTTCCATGGATTGAATCAGGGCTGTTGTTTCGCCGCATACAAAGGCTCCGGCACCTGAAACCACCTTTATATCAAAGGATAAATCCGATCCTAAAATATTCTTTCCTAAAAATCCTGCAGCCCTGGCGGCTTCCAATGCCTTTAATACTATTTCCCTTTGCCTGCGGTACTCTTCCCTTATATAAATAAATCCTTCCCTGCCTCCGACCGTATATGCTGCAATCGTCATTCCTTCAAATATTCTGTAAGGGTCAAATTCCAAAAAATATCTGTCTTTAAATGTTCCGGGTTCACCTTCATCAGCATTGCACAAAATATATGAGTCTTCCTTTACTCTTGCGGCTTGTTCCCATTTCTTGCCTGTAGGGAAGGCTGCTCCGCCTCTCCCTCTTAATCCAGAAGCCTTGATAACTTCTATAACCTCCGCCGGTGTCAATGACAAAACCTTTCTTAACCCTTCATATCCCCCAGCTGCCAGGTAATCATCAATAGTATCCACATTTATATTTTTAAAGTTTTTAGTTAATATGCTTAAAGTTTTTCCCATGTTCCACCTCGATAATTTCTAATAATATCAACAATCTTTGTCTCGTTAAGGTTTCCGTAAACCTTTTCACCGATTCTAACAGCAGGTGATATATCACAAGCA
>DCDC01000012.1 GCA_002316225.1 Firmicutes bacterium UBA1065
ATTTTATTTTACAACTTTGCATGAGGAAAATGTGATGAAAATACAAAAAACTGCATCATATTAATGAATGCAGCCTTTATCAATCTCAGCCATGTTGGCAGGGTTTAAGTCCTGTTTCTGAAATAGTATCCCTGGCCCCACTTGGTCAGGATATACTTGTAGGCCTTATTCTTGCTTTCTATTTTTTCTCTCAGTCTTCTTACGTGTACATCAACGGTTCTCAAGTCACCGAAGTATTCGTAGCCCCATATGATTTCCAAAAGTTCCTCCCTGGAAAATACCTTTCCCGGGTTGGTTATCAACAAGAGCAACAAATCAAATTCTTTTGCGGTAAGATTAATTTCTTGCTTATGAAGGCTTACCTTTCTTCCCAAGGCATTAATGGTAAAATCATCAACTACCATGGTCTGTTCATTTGCCCTTTGGCTTGTACCTCTTGTCCTTCTAAGGATGGCTTTAATCCGGGCTTTAAGCTCTAAGATGTTAAAGGGTTTGGTGACGTAATCATCGGCTCCGAATTCCAAGCCTAAGATTTTATTCATATCCTCATTATTGGCCGATAGGATCATTATCGGTACATTGGATATTTCTCTGATTTTTTGACAAACTTCGAGACCTTCCGTATCGGAAAGAATAGGATCAAGTATTACGATATCATACTCGTTTGCTGCGATCTTTTTTAAGGCATCTTCGCTGTCATCTGTTGATTCAACCTCGTAATTATCCTGCTCAAAACTGTATTTTATGTTTTTAATGGTTAAAAGATCGTCATCAACAATCAAGACCTTCATTTGTTACACTCCTAAAATTAGATTGTTACAAAAATTAAACTTTCATTAATCTTACATAATAATATAGACTTTGTCAAGAAAAATCTAATTTTTATGTAAGATTTAGTAGAATTCTATCATTTTCTACCCTTTTTGTAAGTTTAATCATATCGAAGTGCTCCAAAAGCGTTATTGCAGTTTTCCTGTTTGTACTGAGCAGATCCCTGTAGGTGGCAGCGTTGATTTTGCCGTTTTCAAGCAAGTATTCAACCAAAATTCTCTTTGCTTCTTCATAAAGGTCTCTTGTTGTAATCAGCTCATTAATCCTGGTTAAATCCTTGTCGGTAATCATCAGAGAAATTACTTCATCCGCCCTTGCATGGTTTATTTTTTCAGATAATTCTTCTGTCCTTAAAAATTCAAATTTTGCGGAATTCAGGATGCTTAAGGCTCTTTCTTTGATAAACTTATAATCCTCGTCATATTCAACATTAAAATAAGGAAGAGCTATGAATTCATCAAAGGACTTCAATAAACCCTTTTCGCAGAAGTACTGAATGACAGCATCAAACAATACTTGCTTGAGAGCCGGAAGGAACTTGCTTTTTATTTCTGATTTTCTGGCTCCCCTTGCATATTTGTTTTCCTTGTGATATGTAAACAAGTATTTTTCAAGACTTTCTTCCAATTCTCTTTCATAAGACTTATGCCATGCATACTTTTCATTCTTTACCGTAAAAAGAGATATTTTTTCTTCCTGCTCCAGAGTTTCAATATCTTCTTTTACTTCTTCTTCCGTTAAAGCAGTGGTTTTAGCCAGGGAGCAAACCGAAACAAGATCTCTTGCTTCCTTGATTATCTTTTCAATAACATCTGCCCCTGATCCCTTTTCCTTCACCTTGAGTTCTTCTATGAGGTTTTCGTCGAATCTTTTCCTCTTCTTGGGAACAGGTTCGATTATCTCTCCGCCGCCGATTGTTTCCATGGGAGAATAAAACCTGACGATGAATTTATCTCCCCTTCTCACTGCTATTTCTTCTTCCAATCTCAACTGGGCATAACAGCTTTCCCCCGGGTTTAATTCATCCCTGTCAAGGAGGACTACCCTTGCCAGTATTTCGCTGGTTCCCGTATAAAAATGAAGCCTGGAACGGTTTATGACCACCCTTTTTGAGCTTTTCAAAAGGTTTAACTTGACATCCAGCATTTTGGTGTTCCTCATGGAATTAACGGGGGCTATAACACAGCCCCTGTAAATATCGGTCTTTTTTATGTTTGAAAGATTTATTGCCGTTCTTTGCCCTGCATAGGCTTTTTCCACATCCGAGGAATGAACCTGTATATTTCTTATCTTGCACAGTTTATTGACAGGATAAATTTCAACTTCATCACCTTTTTTGAGAATCCCTGAAATCAAGGTACCCGTTATGACAGTCCCAAAGCCCGTCATTGAAAAGACCCTGTCTATGGGAAGCCTGGCGATGGTGTTCAATTCCCTTGTATTTACGGATTTTTCAGCTAATTTATAAATCTCTTGAATCAAGTCATTTATCCCGGATCCTGTCTTTGATGACACCTCCACTATGGGAGCCCCTTCCAAAAATGTATTCTTCAGTGACTCGCTTATATCTTCCTTAACTAAGCTTATCCATTCCTTGTCGGCCAAGTCACTCTTGGTTAAAACAACAAGCCCGTTTTTTACTCCCAGGAGGTTTAAGATATTCAAATGCTCCGTAGTCTGGGGCATGATTCCTTCATCGGCGGCAATAACAAGCAGAACCATGTCCATTCCCACTACCCCGGCTAACATGTTTTTAATAAATTTTTCGTGGCCGGGCACGTCTATAATACCTGCCCTGCTGCCATCGGGAAGATCAAAATATGTGAATCCCAAATCAATGGTTATTCCTCTTCTTTTTTCTTCCTCCAGCCTGTCCGTTTCTCTTCCGGTCAAGGCTTTTATCAGGGTTGTTTTTCCGTGATCTATGTGTCCTGCCGTTCCAATAATAATGTTTCTCATAAATCCTCCATAACTATTTAAACAAGCTCTTGATCCCCTTATATATTACCGGATCTTCTCCCTCCAGAACCGTTCTTAAATCTATGAGGAAGGTATCATTTACAACTCTTCCGATTATGGGAACCTCCAAATTCCTCAATTTCCTTTCAAAGCCTGCGCAGCTCATGGTTTCAGGTTTTATGCAAACCGCATAGCTCCTGATTTTTTCCAGGGGAAGAGCCCCTCCTCCTATTTGGGAATAGCATTCTCCAACACTTATGGCCAATTCCCGGATTTCTCTTAACCTTTGAGCAAGAGTCTCAGCCCTTAGTCTTATGTCTTCGGCATTCATCTTCATCATCTTAAGCACAGGTACGTTTTTGAGGGCTTTTTCTTCGTCAATGTAATCATGGAACACACTTTCCAAAAGGGCTGCCGTGAACTTGTCAATCCTTACTGCCCTGTTCAAGGGATGTTTCTTTATTTTATCTATGTATTGCTTTTTGCCTGCTATGATTCCTGCCTGGGGACCGCCCAAAAGCTTGTCGCCGCTGAAGCATATGATGTCGACCCCTGCCTTTATGGAGTGTTGAACCGTAGGTTCGTAGGTCAGGCCAAACTTTGTAAGGTCTGTCAATACCCCGCTACCTATATCTTCAATGACAGGCAGGTTATATTTCCTGCCCAGGGCAGACAAGTCTTCAATGGATACGCTTTCGGTAAAACCGACAATCCTGTAATTGCTTGTGTGGACTTTTAACAAGGCGGCAGTTTCGGAAGAAATCCTTTCTTCATAGTCACTTAAGCGGGTTTTGTTTGTCGTGCCAACCTCGACCAATTTAGCCCCGCTTTGCTTCATTACATCGGGAACCCTGAAAGACCCTCCTATTTCCACTAATTCTCCCCTTGATACTATTACTTCCTTGTCCCTGGCCAATGCTGACAGTATAAGAAGCACGGCAGCCGCATTGTTGTTGACCGCCAAAGCCGCCTCTGCACCTGTTATTCTTGTAATTATCTTTTCAAAATGGGCATACCTGGACCCCCTTATTCCCGATTCCAAATCAAATTCAAGGTTTGAATAGCCGGTTACGATATCTTTAGCCCTTTCCGCTGCTTCCTGGGAAATCGGTGCCCTGCCCAGGTTAGTGTGAAGTATTGTTCCCGTTCCGTTTATAACTTTTTTCATGTTGTATGAAGACAATTTATTTACCTTAAGAATTATACTGTCTATTATATTATCAATAAGGGTATTGATTTCGTTTTCCTTATCAGGGTTGCCATTAATAAAGGCTCTTATGTCATCGGTTACCTTCCTGGTGCATTCCAGCACTAAATCCCTGCTCGTAACAGCAGATAATTCCTTGATTCTTTCATCTTCCATTATCAAATCCACTTTAGGAATCATCCTGAAATACCTGTTTACATCCATTTTAAACTCCTCTCAATTGATGGTTATTAAATCTTTTAGTTTTTCAAAAGTTTTATCCCCGATTCCTTGTATGTTTTTAATTTCTTCAATGGAATTAAACCTTTTATTATTCCTGTATTCTATAATCCTCTTGGCATATACTTCCCCAATACCGGGAAGAGTCATCAGGAGTTCTGCAGAAGCAGTGTTGATATTAATCAGGCTATTGGTCTGAAGGTTTTCCGCATCCATATCTCCCTCTGAGGGTATATAGATCTTTTCCCCGTCGGTCAGTTTTCTGGCCTTGTTTACATTTTGGGTGTATGCTCCTTCTTTAAGTCCTCCTGCCATATTGATGGCATCGATAACCCTGCTTCCCTCAAGCAGGGTATAGACTCCCGGATTATTTACGGCTCCGTCTATGTCAACATAAATATATTCTGACTCATTAGATTCAGCTTCATTATCTGCAGGATTTGTAAAAACAATTTCTTGTTCCCTGCCCGACAATTTGCTCCCTATGTAAATCATAATAATTATAGCAATGATTAAAACAAGAGCTAATCCTTTCTTATAGACGCTGTTGTTCATTGCTCCCCCTCAATTTTTGAATCTTCCCCGGTATACCCCCATACCTCTTCAATTTAATTATAGCTGATATATATTAAATGTCCAATAAAAATCAAAAATATTGATTACAAATATAAAATTTTCTGCTATACTATATTTTGATTATTTATGAGGACAAAGGAGTTAGGCATGACAAAACGGATACTCTTCTATATACTTATTTTCTCTTGTTTTTTGACAATTAATTACAAGGCCTATGCAAGCCCTGCAATCTTAAGCGAATCTGCCGTTTTAATCGATGCGGAAAGCGGTACGATTTTAGCACAAAAAGACGCGGATAAAAAAATGTATCCTGCCAGTTTAACCAAGATTATGACTGCAATTCTTGCAATAGAAATGGGAGAATTAAGTGATGTCATCACGGTAGATGAGGATACTCCTTATGAAATAGAAGGGAGCCACATAGCATTGGAACCGGGGGAAATTCTAACTTTAAAAGACCTCCTCTATGCCCTGATGCTGCCATCGGCAAACGATGCGGCTTCCGTCATTGCAAAACACTACGGAGGCAACTTGGAGAGCTTTGTAAAAATGATGAATGCCAAGGCAAAAGAGTTGGGGGCATATAACACTAATTTTACAAATCCCCACGGCCTTCATGACGATAACCATTACACTACTGCCGCAGACCTTGCTTTAATAACCAGGTATGCCATGAAAAATGATATATTCAGAAAAATCGTGGCAACAACCAAGTATGAAATACAAACAACCAATAAAAAGGATGAACCCAGGTATTTCACATCATTGAACAAGCTCATATATAATACAAGCTATAATCAAATATACGTTGACGGCATGTACATAAGCCCCTATTACGAATATGCAACCGGGGTTAAGACAGGCTACACTCCCCAGGCCGGCAACTGTTTGGTTGCAAGCGCAAAAAAAGACGGTACTGAACTCATAGCTGTCATGATGAAGGGTGTTTCTCTCGAAATGTATCAGGATGCCCATAATCTTTTCAATTACGGATTTGAAGAGTATGTAAGCACTACCTTGGTGGGCAAGAATACCTTTATAAGAAATGTAAAAATTGACAACGGGGATTCAAAAGAAATATCTCTTATTACTGAAAGCGACTTGACTGTTCTTCTTGCTAAAAATTCAATTGATGATGTTAAATCAAATGTATACATAAACGATATAACCCTCCCCATAGAAGCAAATCATGTGGTGGGAAGGATTGAATACACCCTGGACGGTAAAGTTTTGGGGACTGTAAACTTAATATCTCCCATATCGGTTATAAGCCTGGAACAAGAAAAACAAAACAATATTTTTCTTTCCATGGTCAAGTTCCTTGGTTATGTAATATTATTTGCTTTTGTTTCAATACTCCTGTTGAAAATATACAATGATATCAGAATTCGTCTCAACAGGAAAAAAAGACGAAAAAAATATACAAATGTATAAATGTCATCCTGAGCGTAAGCGAAGGATCTCATGAGATCCTTCGGGCTAAAGCCCTCAGGATGACACTATATGATACTCATAGCAATAACACCCTTGGACTTGTTCACAATTATACCACTGCTATTGCATCTATTTCCACATTTCCATCCTTAGGAAGCCTTGATACTTCCACGCATACCCTGGCAGGCTTTGTATCCCCGAATACTTGGGCATACGCTTCATTTACCAGGCCAAATTGATTCATATCCTTGATAAATACAGTACATTTTACAACATCCTTAAGGGATGCTCCCCCTGCTTCCAAAATAGCTTTAATATTCATTAAGCATAATCTTGTCTCTTCTTTTATGTCTCCACCCTTGTAAAGTTCTCCCGTAGCCGGATTGATTGCCAGTTGTCCCGAAACATATATGGTCGAGCCGGCCTTTATGCCTTGAGAATAAGGACCTACCGCGGCAGGCGCATTGCTTGTATGAATGACACTATTCATAAAAACCTCCTATTTCCAATTTTTTATTCCATATTGCTCAACACCCAATGAATTATTGTCATACCACAAGGATTCCAGGTCATAAATGGCCCTTTCATCCTTGTGAAAGACATGAACAATAATATCATCGGTTTCCAACAAAATCCATCTGCATGTTTCAAAGCCTTCATAATAGAAGAAATCTATCCCTTCCTCGGCTCCCTTTTTAAGGACTTCTTCGGCAATAGCTGCTGTCTGTTTTTCGTTGTTTCCGCTGCATATGATGAAATAATCGGTGATGGAACTTGCTTTTGACACGTCTAAAACAACAAAGTCAAAGGCTTTCTTGTTGTCGCAGGCTTTTAGGATTGTTTCAATTCTTTTTTGAACCGGTATCATTTACCCTCCTTCAAATAATTAAGTGTATTCACTGATTCCATGTCAAGAACCATATTTCTTTTCTTAACATATTCAATAGTTGACTCTAATGATTTTATTATTGCAGAATCCAAATCTTTATAGGCTTCCTTTCTTATTTCTTCAACCCCTTCGTAATGCCTTGCGGGCTCAATTTTGTCGGCTATAAATATTATTTTTTCCAATAGAGTCATATTGACTCTTCCGGTTGTGTGATACAAAATTGCGTCCATAATGCTTTTATCCTTAACCCCGTACCTGGTCCCGGCAAGTTCTGCGCTTTTTTTGGCATGCTTTAAATTATCCTTGCAGCTTGCCTTTCCGCAGTCATGCAGCAAACCTGCTATTCTTGCCTTTTGAATGTCACACCCGTACAAGGAGGCAAGTTTGCCCGCTTCCTCCATGGTACCCAGGCTGTGGAGATATAATTTGGGCCCTAATTCTCTTTCCAATTCTTTTTTTATTTCTTCGATGTCCATTTACGTATCCTCGATATCTTTCCCTTAAAGATTCATATATTAAAGGCGTGTGTCCCCATACCGATACAATCCGTTTTTGATTATATATTGCTCAACACATTCAGGTATCAGGTATTTTGCCGATACTCCCGTCCTGAATCTTTCCCTTATATCCGTGGAAGATATTTGAAGCATTGGGACCTTCAATATTTCAATATTCCCGCCGTATGCTTCCATGATGCCCTTTATTTTTATACCGACTTCTTCAAGGCTGATACCCGGCCTTGTAGCTGCAATAAACCTGCAAAGCTTCAGAACTTCCCCTGGCTCATGCCAATTTGGAAGATCTATTACGGCATCGGTCCCGGTTATGAAATAAAATTCCGTATTTTTATATATTTTATGTAATTCGGTCAAGGTATTCAAGGTATAGCTTTTGCCGGAGCTTTTAATTTCAATGTCCGAAACACTGAACCTGTCATTGGACAAGACAGCCATGGTCACCATCATCAACCTGTGACAGGCATCAGCCCTCAGCCCTTCCTTGTGAGGGGGATCCCCTGTAGGAACAAATATTATTTCGTCCAGTTCATATATGTTCAGCACTTCATTTGCCACGGCTAAATGGCCTATGTGGATAGGGTCGAAAGAGCCCCCCATTATTCCGACTTTTCTTTTCATCTTTCTCCTCTTTTTCTCATAAAAGTAAGACAGGCTGCAAATATAATCGTAATTATAGTAAATATGTTTTCATAAGGCCTTATATCGTTAAACAAGAGCTTACTCATTGACATGCCCAAAATTCCGGAAAACATGTATGGAAAATATGTATGTAGCTTACTTTGTTTAACATTTTTTATTCTTTGAAGCATAAATTCCTTGCCTTTAAAATACCCGTTCATAAAACCCGCGTAAGAAATAAAGAGTATTAAGGCTGCAAGAAGTATCACGGGTATGAAGGCGGGATAAAAACCATTATCCAAACAGAGCATCACGGACATTGATATAAACAAGGGGGCCAGGATCACCTGGGTGAAAGAATCTCCCAGCCCTGCAGATATGCCCATCATGCCCTTTTTTATGTAGGAAATGTCTTCGAAGCTTTCATCCTTTATTCTTCTATCTTCTTCCAAAGCTATGATATATCCCAGGATAGGGGTCCCCATATTTGGCTCCGTATTGAAAAACTCCGTATGCCTGTGTATGGCCTCAGATATTTGGTATTTATTGTCATATAATTTTTTAAAGATGTTTTTCATGCTGTGGGCAAAGGCTAAACCCATCAGCCTGTCATAGCTGTAGCATGAGTGAGAATAATTCATCCATATAAACCATGAATAGACCAGGTCTTTTTTCTTTATTGGGCCTTTAAAAATATTTTTTGCAAAATCAACTTTCTTATCGACAGTAAACAAAAGGGTCAGGATTATCAAAACAAATAGGATGTAAGCCCTTATACCCAAGAGTTCTCCTGCTAAAAAAGTCGCTCCAAAGATTATAAAATTATATTTATTCTTTATTTTATACAATATATTGAAGGCTGAAAGTATAACCAATATTAATCCGATATAATAAAGAGCCCCGATATTCTTGAAATTTACTGCATCATTCAATAAAAACATCAATGATAACGCCGCCGTAAACACTAAGGTGCTCATGACAAAAAGCAAAAGCTGGGGCAGAAGCCCGTCGTATACACTTATGTCGGGAGCCTTATTCTCTTTGTATTTTCTTTCGTAAATATGTACGAAAATATTATTTATTTTCAACCTGTATTTCCAGATTAATATGCCTAAAAAACCAAAGGGATAGGCAAGAGCTGAAGCTTCAAGAGGGTCCAGATCATATAATATGGAAACCATAGCCGCCACAATGGCTGTCAGGCACTGGTCCCCTTTAAAGGAACCTCCCGTCGATACAAAATCAATATATATAATATTGACAAGGGCACCTGCCATCATACCTTTCTGCGGGTCCTTGAGAATTAAACCTGCAATCATTCCGGCCATTACAGGCCTGTAGATGGTATAATAACCAATTCCCAAGGAGAGGGATGTACTGCTTGCCCAAAAATAAAAAATGCTAAGTAGAAAATAATCGGAGTAAGTCATGTTAATTACCTTTTATGACAATGGCCTTGTCTTTTGGAAGAATCCTTACTTCAACAACAATGTTTTCATTTGCTATATCCTTTAATATTTTAAGTTCATCATCACTTAAGTGAATTGAGTTGTAATATCTTTTTCTTCCCTGGCCGGCTCCCAGGCCGCCTATATTTATGCTGCTTATTCTAACTTTTTTTATTAATCTGTTTAACCCTTCTATACTCTTCAGAAGAACAAGAATTTTATCATCCCTGTCATCCTTTAAGAATTCTGCGGTTTCATCTATGGTCTTTGCATGCACCCTGACACCTTCAGGTCCTGAGCTTTCTATAAGGGACCTCATGAATTCATCATTTGCATATTCATCATCTGCAATGACTGCTACCTTTGCCTGAAGATAGGGTATCCATGATACTACCACCTGGCCGTGCAACAACCTGTCGTCAACTCTTATGAATACATCGTTCATCTTCTACCTCAGTCTGTTAAAAACTTTTCATTTACAAACACTATGCTCTTTTTCCCGTTTTTTATTATTTTTTCCGCAATCTCCTTTAAACTGTAGGTATCGCGGCTGATGGCAATATCTATGAACAAGGGGAAATTAATACCGGTAATATGATAAAAATTCCTGTTTTTCATTGCCCGGTTTACAGCATTATAGGGACTTCCTCCATACATATCGGTAAATACGATAAGCTCATCGTCGGATAAATTTTCTATGATTCTTTCAACTTTAGCCAATAAGGTTTCAAAGCTTTCACCCTGATAAAATGATATGCTCTCGGCATTTTCCACCTTACCTATTATAAGCTCGGAACTTTTCAATAATTCTTTGCCTAAGTCTCCATGGGTCACAAGCAATATATTTATCATATTTTCATCTCCTCTTTAATAATGATAGCATAATCATTCGTATTTTTCATCATATTTTATTTTTTGCCTCTTCCACCCCTTACCGGTTAAATAAACTAAACTGTCAAAGCCCAAGTCATGTAACAACCTGTACATATCATTGAATTTAAAGGCAATTTTATCCGGAGTATGGGCATCGGAATTTACCACTAAGGGAATATTTCTTTCCTTAATCAATTTCAGTATCATGGTTGAAGGATACTGTTCCTTGTTGTTATTTCTTGCCATTCCTCCGGTGTTTATTTCAATTACGGAAGAAGTCTTCCTGATTGTATCCAGGCATCTTTTTACCGCTTCCACATACCAGGCCTCCCTTTCATCAAACAAAATATTGTCCTTGTTGTTTTTATTGAATAAATCCAAATGCCCGATTATGGGAGGCTGATACCTTTCTGCCATCTCTGAAACTGCTTCGTAATATGTTTCAACCGCTTTTCTTATATTCCCTCCAAAGCATTCATCTATACCTTTTAACAACTCTTCAACATTGTAATCAACTGTCCACCTGACCCCATTCTTAAATGTTCCCAGGTAATGGACGGACCCTATGTAATAATCAAGCCTTTTCATTAAGGACAAAGAGAGGTCCGAAAAGCCCAAGCCGGGTATATAGTCCAATTCCATGCCCAAAAATATCTCAATTTTATCCTTATATTTTTCTTTCAATCTCTTGACTTCCTCAATATATTCTTCTACCTTGTCCTTCTTAATATTCCAATATGTGTCCTCATCAACAGGTCCGTGGGTTGAAATGCCCAAGGAATCAAAGCCCTTTTCAAGAGCTGAAAGAATCATTTCTTCAATGGTGTTGCTTCCGTCACAATAGAGGCTGTGAGTGTGCAAATTGCTTATATGCATTAATTACCTCCTGTACCTTTATCCAACATTTTATATGAATTCTATAAATTAGTAAAGAATCTTTATTTTTTAATTCACTAATATTTAATTCAAACGTATATTAATATAGGGAAAATCAATTATATGGAGGATAGCATGAATAATTATAGAAATAATATGCCGCACTATGATTCTTTGCCTCACAATTATAATCCCATGGGGATGAGCCAGCAAAAATATTCAAATGATAAGAAATTGCGTTTTACCAACTCAAGTCCCACAATGCCCCAGATGCCGGGAAACATGTACCAGACCCCCTTTATACCTGATACTGATATGCCCTTTGAATTAGACGGAGATATGCCTGCCCTTCCACAAATGCCTGAAATGCCCGATTTGACACAACCAGGATCTATGCCCGGTATGCCCGATTTGACACAACCCGGTGCTATGCCCGGAATGCCCGGTTTAATACCCCCGTGGATGCTGCCTGAAATGCAGCCCGGAATGCCTATGATGCCCGGTATGCCCCAAACCCAAATGCCAATGATGCCGGGTATGCCCCAAACCCAAATGCCAATGATGCCGGGTATGCCTCAAACCCAAATGCCAATGATGCCAGGTATGCCTGAAATGCCTCAAACCCAAATGCCCATCACACCGGGAATGCCTCCCCAAATGCCGGGTATGCCGCCTGCTGATGGCAATATCTACCCCACGATGCCGGAAATGATGCAACCGGGTATGATGCCCCGCATTAACTGCGAGCAATTGAGAGAACTCATGAGAAGAATGAACTGCCCCGTGAACGGAACTCCTGCCCAGCCTGAAAACGGAACTGCTTCTCCCATGGAAGAGGATATGTAATAAAGACAAATGTAATATTTAATGGCAGAAATGCTGTTAAATATTACACTTTTTTAAATTTTTTTGGGGTACATACAGTTTTTTTATTATCCTGCATATAATATATAATTCCGGGGGTGTTTTTTTTGGTTGAAGATTTATTGCAATTAATATTGCCATTAGCAATATTTATTTTTGGTTACATAACTAACGGATGTTCTTTCCCGCAGCCTTTAAGCAAGGAAGAAGAAGCCATGCTCATTGAAAAATCCAAGGCAGGCGATATAGAAGCAAGAAATATTTTAATCGAAAGAAATCTCCGCCTTGTGGCCCATGTAATAAAAAAATACAAGTCTGTGGGAATTGATCAGGAAGACCTGATTTCCATAGGGACAATAGGCCTGATTAAAGCTGTTTCAACCTTTGATGAAAAAAAAGGCATAAGGCTTGCAACTTATGCAGCCAAATGCATTGACAACGAAGTTCTGATGACCATTAGAAGCGAAAAGAAACTTAAAAAGGAAGTATCTCTTCAGGGCCCTTTGGGAACAGACAAGGAAGGCAACAATATTTACCTCATTGACATAATAAAATATGAGGGTGAAGAAATAGTAGGCAGGCTAGACAAGGAAGAAAAAATAAAAGTCTTGGACGAAATTCTGGATAAGACCCTTCAAAAAAGGGAGAAATTCATCATTGAAATGCGCTACGGAATAAGAAACAAGGAGCATAAAACCCAGAGGGAAATAGCAAAACTATTGGGTATATCAAGGTCCTATGTTTCAAGAATAGAAAAAAAGGCGCTGAAAAAACTTCATGACGCCTTAATATCCAATGTTGGAAACTGATTTTATTCTTCTACTTTCTTTCTTAATATGAAATAGGGCTCTGCATGTTCTGTCATATGCAGCTTTACAATTTGCTGGGGATGTGGTGCAGAGTCTATTTTATTGTTTTCTTCGTCCCTTAGGTCCTTGGCGATTAATTCAAAGTGTCTTCCCCTGGGCCCGAAGCATTCCAATACATCCCCTTCCGAAAACTTGTTTCTCTGCTCCACTGTGGCGATCTTAGATTCGGCATCATAGGACCTGATTATTCCAACCACATCATAGGGCCTGATGTAGGATGAAGAGGTATAGGTTTGTCCCCCCCGGTAGGGGTTGCCGAAGTAAAAGCCATAGGAAAAATCCCTGTGGGATGTTTTTTCAAGCTCTTCTTTCCAGTAGGCGGTATTCCTTTGGTTTTCAGGAAGTTCAAGTTCATCTAAGGCATTTCTGTATGCCCGGACTGTCAGGGCGGTATAGTATTCGCTCTTGTTTCTCCCTTCGATTTTTAAAGCCTTGATGCCCAGGTCCTTAAACTTCTGCAGGTGTTCTATCATGCACATATCCTTGGAATTCATGATAAAGGTTCCCTCATCATTCTCTTCTATAGGATAATATTCTCCCGGTCTTTTTTCTTCCACAAGATAGTATTTCCACCTGCAGCACTGGGCACAATCACCCTTGTTTGAAAACCTGCCGGTCATGAAGCTTGACAGAAGGCACCTGCCTGAATAGGATATGCACATGGCCCCATGGACAAAGGTTTCAAATTCCAAATCTTTAGGTGTATTCTTCACTATTGTTTCAATTTCCTCGAAAGTCAGCTCCCTGGCCAGGACAATCCTGTTAACTCCTTGTTTGTACCAGAAGTTCGCAGCATGGTAATTTGTAGTATTTGCCTGGGTGCTTAAATGAATCCGCATATCGGGAATCGTCTGCTTGACGATTTCTATAACTCCCGGATCGGCTACTATCAGGGCATCCGTCCCTATTTTCCACAAATACTTTAAATATTCCTCAATGCCCTTTAAATCATCGTTGTGGGGGACTATGTTTACGGTGACATGGGCTCTCCTTCCATGTTTGTGGCAATAATCCACTCCCTGCTCCAAATCTTTTCGGGAGAAGTTTCTGCCCCCTGCCCTCATTCCCAATGATTTGCCGGCAAAATATACTTCATCGGCCCCGTATTGGACGGCCATAATTAATTTGTCCAGGTTCCCGGCCGGTGCTAATAATTTCGGTAACATATTCACTCCTCTATTTTATCAATGTAACTGCCAATCCATCCCCCAAAGGGAGGACTGAGGTAACGAATCTCTCATCATGAGATATGTATTTCAGGTAATCCCTCAAATTCCTTACCAAGGTTTTCTTTCTTCTCACAACCAGGTCATCAGTGGCTATCATGCCTTGATACAAGACATTGTCTGAAAGAATGATTCCTCCCGGTTTCATCATCTTTAAGCACTTGTCAAAGAATACCCTGTAATAGCTCTTGGCTGCATCTATAAAGGCCAGGTCAAAGCATCCTTCGATTTCATCCAGCTTGTCGACAGCATCCCCGAAACATACACGGATTTTGTCTTCAAGGCCAAAATCCATTATATTTTTTAATGCTTCCCTGTAAAACTTTTCGCTTCTTTCGAAGGTGACCACCCTTCCTTCATCATTCATGGCCTTGGACATGAATATGGCGGAATATCCCACATTAGTGCCTATTTCTATTATGTTTTTGGCATTCAAAAGCTTTATTACAAGTTTAATAAACTGCCCCACCTCTTTGTGGATGATGGGAAGGTTCCTTTCCTCGCAATATTCTCTGAATTTATTTAATTTTTCATCATCCTCTTTAATGAGGCCGTTAATGTATGAATCAATGTATTCTCTGTTAATATTGTCCATGCTTTATACCTATTAAGTAGTCCCAGCTTAATTCAAATATTCGTTAGCCGCATCTATATGCTCATCATAAGTGTTTGAGAAATAATGGGATCCGTCTCCCTTTGCCACAAAGTACAAATAATCAACATCAGCAGGCTCCAATACAGCCAATATGGATACCTTGCCCGGCGAATTAATTGGGGTCGGGGGCAGGCCTTCCACTATATAAGTATTGTAAGGAGAATCAATTTCAATATCTTCGTAAGTAAGCCTTTCCTTCCAAACGCCGTGAGCATAGTTTACTGTTGCACAGGATTGAAGCTTCATGTTGATTTTAAGGCGATTTAAAAACACCTTTGCCACCTCGTCCCTTTCATCATCCAAAAGGGCTTCCTTTTCAACTATGCTGGCTAAATTTATAACCTGGTCAAAAGTCAGGCTGGTTTTACCCATCCTGGGCTTGATTTCTTCCCTATAAAACTTGTCAAATTCCCTTAAAAGAACCCTAATTATATCTTCCTCCCTTGAATCGGCATAAACATTGTAGGTGTCAGGCATCAGGTATCCCTGGAGGTTTGTAAGGGATGAATCCTTGAAGAATTCAAAATCATCCTTGAAAATTTCGGGAGCTTCCATCAATTCTATGAATTTGTCGTAGCTTAATCCTGTCTGGTCTGCCAAAGCCTGGGCCATTTCTTCCTTAGTCAACCCTTCTATAACGGTTATATTGTAAGTATTGCCTGATTTGCCTCCCTTTATCAGGGTATTTAACAGCTCATCCACGTTCATGTTTCTTGAGAGAACATAGGTTCCTGCTTTTAATTTTGCATCCGAGCCGGTCCTCTCGGCATGGTATTTAAAGACTCGTATATTTGAAATCAAATTATTTTCATGCAATATTTGAGCAATATCGTTAGTTGTGCTTCCGGAAGGAATTTCAACGGTGATTGGGGTTTTGTCGTTTATGTCAACAGCCTTTAAGCCTTCTTCCACATAATTGTTTATATATAGATAGGCCGCTCCTATTATTAACACGATAAAAACCAAGGCAATTAACTTTTTCATATTTCCTCCATGAGATAAAATTTCGAAATCCCTTAAATTATACAACCTTTCATTAATAAATACAATATTTTAAAAAATTAACAGTATAATAATCTTTTGAATGGTTAATATAATATTGCTTATTGCTTTTGATGAGAGAGGGTTGATTGTATTGGACAAATTGAACACTGGTAACACTCCCGATTTAACCAAAGCAGTTAATTTAGATGTGTTGAGATTAAGAAGAGATGGTCAATACAGTTTACCTGATGATATAAGCGGTAAGCTGACTCCGAATTTGAACGCGACTAGCATGAAGTCGAATAAAAGAATGGAAGATAAGAGTATTGTAAACAATAAACCATCTCAGTTCAGGCCAGTATTAGGTGTAAACTTTCACAACATCAAAAAGTAATAAGCGTTAATAACCGGTGACCTATAAGGTCGCCGGTTGTTTATTTGCAAAATTTCGAACTATATCGTATGTCCTCTCATATAATAAATAAAATTAATATGGGAGGTAGACATGATCAATAACATAGAGGTCGAACGTCCTAGAGAGTGTTTGACAATAGGAAGAATTGCCCCCGATTTTACGGCCGTGACCACGGAAGGTATCATAACCTTGTCCCAATACAGGGGCAGGTGGGTATTATTGTTTTCGCATCCCGGGGATTTCACTCCTGTATGCACCTCGGAATTCATTGCATTTGCCCAGCTTTATCCTGAATTTGAAAAAAGAAACGTCCAGCTCTTAGGAGTCAGCATTGATTCAAACCCTGCACATATAGGCTGGCTTTACGACATTTATTTGATGACGGGAATTGTAATGCCTTTTCCCCTTATTGCAGACAGGGATGCACATGTTGCAGAACTCTACGGCATGGTTAACCCGGACAGAGTTTATGAGCTGAGCGTAAGAGATGTATTCATTATTGACCCCAACCAAAGAATAAGGGCGATTTTAACTTATCCTGCTTCAAACGGCAGAAACATGTATGAATTATTGCGGCTGATAGATGCCCTCCAGGTGTCTACTACATATGGTGTAAGCACTCCTGCCAACTGGATGCCGGGAGACCCGGTAATCGTTCCGGTCGCAAGCACCCTTGAAGAAGCATTGGAAAGGGGCACCACTTCGCTGGATGATTTGACATGCTTTGCCTGGTGGTATTGTTTTACGGATTTATCCGACCTGACTCCTTTACCCAAACCATAACACTCTTTGTCATCATGAGCGTGAACAAAGTACGGTGCCAGGCACCAATTATTGGTGCCTGGCACCGCATCTAAATGAGCTTTAGAACTATTCGT
>DCDC01000175.1 GCA_002316225.1 Firmicutes bacterium UBA1065
TACAATATTAATTGTACAAGGTAGGTGAATAAAATGAAGGATACTAAAAATATACTATTAGTAGGTGTCGGCGGCCAGGGAACAATATTGGTCAGCAAAATATTATCCACCGGTCTTATGGAAGCAGGTTATGACGTAAAAATGTCGGAAATCCACGGTATGGCACAAAGAGGGGGCAGCGTTTCCACCCAGGTAAGATACGGGGAAGAGGTTTTTTCACCGATTATCGGAATAGGTGAGGCAGATATCTTAGTTTCCTTTGAAACCATGGAAACAATAAGGTGGCTTGAATATTTAAAACCGGATGGGGTTGTTGTCATCAATGATTTCAAATTACCTTCGGCTCCCATATTGATGGGACAGGTTGATTATCCTGAAGGTATAATAGAGCAGATTCAAGAAAAAGCAAATACCAAGGTGATAAATGCGGCTCAAATAGCAGAAGAATTAGGGAATCAAAGGGTTATGAACGTGGTTTTGTTGGGAGCCCTGATAAAATCCATGAACTTGACCCATATTGACTGGGATGCCGTGATAAGAAGCCAGGTAAAAGAAAGTTTTGCAGATATAAACATCAAGGCGTTCAACAGAGGAATGGATGCCGTATAAGGGAAGGTGTGTATGAGCTATAAGATTTTTGTTGTAAATACAGGTTCAACCTCAACCAAAATAGCCTTGTATGAAGATGAAAAAGAAATATTTACAAAGAGTTTAAGTCACTCTGATGAAGATATCAACAAATATCACGATGTTCAGGACCAGCTTCACATGAGACTGGAATTTATAAGGTCATTTCTGGAAGAGAAGAAAATCGACATCAAGGAATTATCCTGTGTGGTTGCCAGGGGAGGAATGCTTCTTCCTGTAAAATCAGGGGCATATGAGATTAATGAACTCATGCTTGACAGGGTGGAAAATCGTCCCGTCATGGAGCATGCTTCAAACCTTGCAGCTCCCATTGCATACAGTATTGCGAAGGAGGCCGGGATACCTTCCTATATATATGACTCTGTAATGACAGATGAATTCCCGGATATTGCCCGCATATCGGGCATGCCGGACATACCCCGAAGCAGCACCAGCCATGTTTTGAATACAAGGGCTATGGCTATAAAGTATGCTAAAAGTTTAGGGAAAAAATACCAGGATATGACTATTATCGTTGCCCACTTGGGAGGAGGAATATCAATCAACCTCCACCATAAAGGAAGGATAATTGATCTGGTTTCCGACGACGAAGGTCCATTTTCACCTGAAAGAGCAGGAAGGGTGCCCTGCAGGGAACTGATCAACCTTTGTTATTCAGGCAAATACGACAAAAAAACCATGCAGCGAAAGCTAAGAGGAAACGGTGGCCTTAAAGCATATTTAAACACCATTGATGCAAGAGAAGTAGAAAAGATGATTGCCAATGGCGATGAGTATGCAAAACTAATCTATGAAGCAATGGCATATCAAATTGCAAAAGGAATCGGAGAATTGGCAACAGTGGTGGAAGGGAAAGTTGATGCCATTATCCTTACCGGGGGCATTGCCCATTCCCAGATGCTTACTTCCTGGATAAAAAACAGGGTTTCCTTTATAGCTCACGTAGAGATAATGCCTGGAGAAAACGAAATGGAAGCTTTGGCCTATGGTGCTTTAAGGGTGCTGAGAGGAGAAGAAAAGGCAAAAGAATATACGGAATAACTTAACGAATTCAAAAACAGTAACCAATTGGGGTTACTGTTTTTTTATTTTTGTTATTTTTTGGAATATTTTTTAAAGTTCATCATATTACGTAAGAAGCAAAAACATAACAATTTTATTATTCGTGATAAAACGAACTAAAAATATATTAATATATAAAAATATATGAATAGAGGTTGACATTGTTTTATGTATTTGTTATTATGTTTTTGAAAAAATGATAACAGAGGAAGGTCTATTCATGAACTTTGATGTTAAAAGAATTTATGTGGAAAAAAGAGAGGGATTTAATACCGAAGCCTTAAATTTATTGAGTTCTTTGAAGGAAAATTTGAATATTGATAAATTAACCGGGCTAAGAATACTGAACATGTACACGGTGGGCCATCTTGATGAAGAGGATTTTAAAAGCTGCGTAAGTACAGTTTTTTCAGAGCCTAATCAAGATAAGGTATATTTTGAAGAGCTTGACCTGGATGGACATGTCTTCGCTATCGAATACCTGCCCGGACAATATGACCAAAGGGCTGATTTTGCTGCCCAATGCGTGCAAATTGTCACAGGGAAGGAAAAACCTCCGATAAAATATGCCAAAGTTTTTGTTTTAGAAGGAGACCTGTCTCAGGGAGATATTGATAAAATAAAGAATTATCTGATAAATCCTGTTGATTCCAGGGAAGCAGACTTGTCTAAACCGCCTGTTATTACTGAAGAATACCCTCAAGCAGAAGATGTGGAAATCATCGATAATTTTATATATAAATCAGAGGAAGAATTAGAAGTATACAAGAGGGAAGCAGGTCTTGCCATGACCGGGGAGGACTTGTTATTCTGCCAGGAGTACTTTAAAAATATTGAAAAAAGAAATCCCACAATTACCGAAATAAAAGTAATAGATACCTATTGGTCCGATCATTGCAGGCATACGACCTTTTCTACAATAATAGAAGACATTGAATTTGAAAAAGGAAAAATATCGGAAGAAATCAAAAAAACTTTCCATGATTATTTAAAGGTAAGGGAGTATGTTTACGCAAAGGATAAAAAAGATATTACCTTAATGGATTTAGCCACCATTGGAGCAAAGGAATTAAGGAAGTCAGGTCTTCTTAATGACCTGGAAATATCGGAAGAAATCAATGCATGCAGCATTATTATAAACGTTGATGTGGACGGGAAAAATGAAGAATGGCTTTTAATGTTTAAGAACGAAACCCATAATCACCCCACTGAGATCGAGCCCTTTGGAGGGGCTGCCACCTGTCTTGGCGGAGCCATAAGAGACCCTCTTTCAGGTCGTTCCTATGTATACCAGGCTATGAGAATAACAGGAAGCGGGGACCCAAGGCAAAAAATCGAAGATACACTGCCGGGTAAACTTCCCCAAAGGAAGATTACGACTGAAGCAGCAGCGGGATACTCATCTTATGGTAATCAAATAGGCCTTGCCACGGGTTTTGTAAATGAAATCTATCATCCTGATTATGTTGCCAAAAGGATGGAGGTTGGAGCTGTCATCGGCGCGGCACCAAGAGAAAATGTAATAAGGGAAAGCCCAAAAAAGGGTGATCTTGTTATCCTCCTCGGCGGCAGGACCGGCAGGGACGGCATAGGAGGAGCTACCGGTTCATCCATGAAGCACACGGAAGAATTCATATTGTCTAGGGGCTCAGAGGTTCAAAAGGGAAATGCCCCCACGGAAAGAAAGATACAAAGGCTGTTCAGAAGAAAAGAAGTAACTACCCTGATAAAGAAATGCAATGATTTCGGTGCAGGGGGAGTTGCGGTAGCCATAGGAGAATTAGCTGAAGGCTTAAAGATAAATTTGGATTTGGTACCAAAAAAATATGAAGGTCTTGACGGGACTGAATTAGCCATTTCCGAATCCCAGGAAAGGATGGCCGTGGTCGTAAGAAAGGAAGATGCCGGAAAGTTTTGCGAGTATGCCCGGGAAGAAAACCTTGAGGCAACCGTCGTGGCTGAAGTAACTGATGACAGAAGGCTTAAGATGACCTGGAGGGGCAAAACCATCCTGGATATCAGCAGGGACTTTTTGGATACCAACGGAGTAAGACAAAAAACAAGGGCAAGTATTGCTGAACCTGAAAATACAAAGCATGTAAAAATATTTGCAGGTGGAAATTTAAAGGACCAATGGCTTGAAAACTTGACTGATCTTAATGTTGCAAGCCAAAAAGGTTTGACAGAAAGGTTCGATTCAACCGTGGGGGCAGGTACGGTACTGGTTCCCCTGGGAGGCAGGACCCAGCTAACACCTGCTGAAGGAATGGCTGCCAAGATTCCTGTGGAAGGAAGTTTAACAAACACCTGCTCACTAATGGCATATGGCTTTGACCCATATCTTTCCAAGGAAAGCCCTTATCACGGAGCCATGTATGCGGTTATCCATTCCCTTGCCAAAATTGTTGCAATGGGAGGAGACTACAAGAGAATCCGCCTGTCCTTCCAGGAGTATTTTGAAAAACTCAACAAGGACCCCATAAGGTGGGGCAAGCCCCTAAGTGCCTTGCTTGGAGCCTTCAAAGTCCAGCATGAGCTAAGCATCCCCTCAATAGGTGGAAAGGACAGCATGTCAGGCACCTTTAATGACCTTGATGTGCCCCCCACCCTGATAAGCTTTGCAGTAACGGTTGCTGACGTAAATAATGTCATATCACCGGAATTCAAAAAGGCAGACAAGAAGGTAGTACTGGTAAAAATTAAAAAAGATGAAAATAATATACCTGATTTTGAAGATATAAAGGAAAAATACGAAGCTGTTCACGAGGCCATAAAGAAGGGCCAGGTTTTAAGCGCCCATACAGTGGGATATGGTGGAATTGCAGCTGCCTTAAGCAAGATGGCCCTGGGAAACGAAATAGGGTTCTCAAGTGATTTTGCCCGTGACATTGATTGGTTTGAAGCAAGCTACGGGGATCTTATCTTAGAGATTGAGGATTCATATTCATACGGAGACAGCATCCCAATAGGCAGGACCACCGGGGAAAAAGCAATTGAAGTCAATGGTTTTGCAATATCCCTGGAAGAAATCAAGGCAGCATGGCTTGGGCCATTAAACAAGATCTTCCCGGTTAAGAGGGATATTGAAGGAACAATTGAAAATTACTCTTACATGACTGAAAAAATATCCGGGGCTTCCATATCAATCTCAAAACCCAGGGTGTTCATTCCCGTCTTTCCGGGAACAAACTGTGAATATGAAACCAAAAGGGCTTTTGAAAGGGCAGGAGCAAGGGTTACTACATTCGTCTTTAAAAATTTAAGCCCCTGGGATATCAAGGATTCAATTTCTCAAATGAACTCCCTGATAAGGCAGTCCCAGATTATTGCCTTTCCCGGAGGCTTCAGCGCCGGCGATGAGCCTGAAGGTTCGGGCAAGTTCATAGCGGCAGTATTCAGGAATGAATTGTTAAAGGATGCCGTTAACGACCTCCTTAAAAACAGGGACGGTTTGATTTTAGGCATTTGCAACGGTTTTCAGGCCCTCATCAAGTTAGGCCTGGTACCTTTCGGCGAAATAACCGACATAAGGGAAGACTATCCTACCCTGACCTATAATAAAATCGGCAGGCATGTATCAACCTTTGTTAAGACCAAGGTAGTAAGCAACTTATCCCCCTGGCTTTATGGGTGCCGGTTAGGGGATATACACTGGCTGCCCGTGTCTCACGGGGAAGGATGCTTTGCAGTTAATGAAGACTGGATTAAAATCTTAAAAGAAAGAGGTCAGATAGCCACCCAGTATGTCGATTCTGAAGATAAACCAACCTATGACGGCTTCTATAACCCTAACGGGTCTGTGGAGGCGATTGAAGGGATAACCAGTCCGGATGGGAGGGTTTTCGGCAAAATGGCCCACTCGGAAAGACTTCAGGAGAATTTATATAAAAATATTCCAGGAAATAAAAATCAACTGATTTTTGAATCAGGCGTTAAATACTTTAAATAGGAGGTCATATGAAGATTGCAATAATCATGGGAAGTGATTCTGACTTTCCGGTTTTAGAAAAGGGTTATAACATTTTAAAAGAATTTGGAATCGATGTTACTGTTAAGGTTCTTTCTGCTCACAGGACTCCGGATGAAACAATAAGCTTTGCAAAAAGTGCCGAGGAAAACGGATACGAGGTGATAATCGGCGCAGCAGGCAAGGCAGCACATCTGCCGGGTATTTTAGCCGGGTGCACACCGGTTCCCGTAATAGGATTACCGATTAAATCGTCAGAATTAGACGGTATGGATGCATTATTGTCAATAGTACAAATGCCCCCGGGAGTTCCTGTTGCGACGGTTGCCATTAACGGAGCCGAAAATGCAGCACTTCTGGCAGTTCAAATCCTGTCTGTAAAATATGAAGAGCTGAGAAGAAAGTTTAAAGAATATAAAAAGGAAATGGCTGAAAAGGTATATGAAAAAAACAAAAAATTAAATGACAAATTAATGGAGGAATAATATGAAAAAGTTAGAAATGATTTATGAAGGTAAGGCAAAAAAAGTATATAAGACCGATGATGAAAAGAAATATATCATTGAATACAAGGACGATGCCACGGCATTCAACGGTGAAAAAAGAGGGACTATTGTTGGTAAGGGTGTAGTGAACAACAAGATGTCAGCAGCACTCTTTACTCTGTTAGAAAAGGAAGGGGTTCCAACCCATCATATTGAGCTTTTAAGTGAAAGAGAATCCTTGGTTAAGGCAGTTAAAATCTTACCTTTAGAGGTCATAGTCAGGAATGTAGCAGCTGGATCATTGGCAAAGCGCCTTGGACTTGAAGAAGGTGTTGAAATGAAGGAAACTGTCCTTGAATTCTCATATAAGAACGATGAATTAGGAGACCCTATGGTAAACGACTATCACATTAAGGCCATGGGTTTTGCAACAGATGAGCAGCTTGAAACAGTAAAGAAGTATGCGCATAAAGCAAACGAAGTATTAAAGAAATTTTTCCTTGAGATAAACATAAAGCTGATTGATTTCAAACTTGAGTTTGGCTTGTATGATAATGATCTTGTGCTGGCAGATGAAATATCACCGGATACATGCAGGCTGTGGGACGCAGATACAAACAAGAAGCTTGATAAAGACAGATTCAGAAGAGATATGGGCGGGGTAGAGGAAGTTTATCAGGAAGTTCTGACAAGAATAAGCAATAAACAAATTTAGGTATTTATGGCAAAGGAGAAATTATGTACTTTGAATTATTAGGAAACGACAAGCTTCATGAGGAATGCGGTGTTGTTGGCGTTTACTCGGAAAATCCTCAAATAACTTCACAATTGATATATTACGGCTTGTTTGCCCTTCAGCACAGAGGTCAGGAAAGCGCAGGCATTGCTATAAACACAGGAAGTAAAATTGAATACCATAAAGACATGGGATTGGTTGCAGATGTGCTTTCAAAGGATGTTGTGAACAAGTATTCAGGCAAGATTGCCATTGGTCATGTGAGATATTCTACCTCCGGGGAAAGTGAGAAGCAAAATGCACAGCCTTTAGTTGTCAGATATAAGTTAGGAACAATTGCACTTGCTCATAACGGTAATTTAGTAAATGCAGATTCCTTGAGAAGCATTTTGGAAGACGACGGTGTAATATTCCAAACTACAACAGATTCTGAAGTAGTAGCCAACATGGTTGCCAGACACTACAGGGGCGATATAGTAAGGTCAATAAAAAATGTTACTGAAATTGTCAAGGGAGCCTATGCTTTTGTATTTATGACAGATAAGGAGCTTATCGGAGTAAGAGACAACTACGGGCTCAGGCCTCTCTGCCTGGGGAAAAGGGAGGACGGATATCTCTTAGCCTCGGAAAGTTGCGGAATCACTGCCATGGGAGGCGAATTCATAAGAGATATTGAACCGGGTGAAATTGTTGTTATAAACGAAGAAGGGGTAAGCAGCGTAAAAACCACTAAATATGTCCAGCAGAGATTGTGCATATTCGAGCATGTATACTTTGCAAGGCCGGACAGCAACTTGGACGGTGTAAATGTTTATATGACCAGGTATAATTCGGGAAGGCTCCTGGCCCAGGAAGCACCCGTCAAGGCAGACCTGGTATTTTGCGTGCCGGATTCGGGAACTCCGGCTGCCCTGGGCTATGCGGCAGAATTAAATATCCCCTACGGCCTTGGGATTATAAAGAACAGGTATGCAAAAAGAACTTTCATAGAGCCTACTCAAGACTTAAGGGAGCAGGGAGTCAAGACAAAGCTCAGCATCTTGAAGGAACTTGTGGAAGGCAAGGTTGTGGTCATGGTTGATGACAGCATAGTAAGGGGTACAACTACCAAGCAAATAGTTAACATGGTCAAAGAAGCCGGGGCCAAGGAGGTCCACGTCAGAATAGCCTCTCCTCCCGTGACTCATTCTTGTTTCTTCGGTATCAATACCCCGGATAGGAGCAAGTTGATAGGGGCTAATAACAGTATTGAAGAAATAAGGGACTTCATCAAAGCCGACAGTCTCCACTTTTTAAGCCTTGAAAACCTGATTAAGTCAACCAATTCGACCTTGGGTTACTGCAAGGCATGTTTAAACGGGGATTACCCCATGGAAGTGCCCAACAACGGGATATAAGGAGGTATTATGGAGGAAAGACTTACTTATAAGGATTCAGGAGTGGATGTTGAATCCGGTTATGAAACGGTAAGACTTATCAAAGATTATGTTGAGAAAACCAAAATCAGGGGCGTACTCTCAGGCATAGGCGGCTTCGGAGGCATGTTTGAAATCTTTAAGGATGAATATGAAGAACCTGTCTTAGTTTCCGGAACCGACGGGGTCGGTACCAAGCTTATGGTTGCTTTTATGGCAGATAAGCATGATACTGTGGGGGAGGATGCAGTAGCCATGTGCGTCAACGATGTCATATGCCAGGGGGCAAAGCCCTTGTTTTTCCTGGATTACATTGCAACAGGAAGGTTGGAACCACAAAAAGCAGCGAGCATAGTTAAAGGAGTGGCGGAAGGCTGCCTTAAGGCAGGATGCGCCCTGATAGGCGGGGAAACGGCTGAAATGCCGGGACTTTACGGCCCAGGAGAATATGATATAGCAGGATTCTGCGTGGGAATCATTGATAAAAAGAAAATTATAGACGGTTCCAGGATAAAAGAAGGAGATATCCTTATAGGGATTCCTTCCAGCGGCCTTCACAGCAACGGGTATTCCCTGGTCAGAAAGGTTTTTTTCAGCCATAAAAATTATGATGTCAACCAGTATGTGGAGGTTTTGGGGCGTACCTTGGGAGAAGAATTGTTAACACCCACAAGGATTTATACAAAGCTGATTTCAGACTTGATATCAAAATTTGAAATAAAAGGAATTTCAAACATTACCGGGGGAGGATTTTACGAAAACATTCCAAGGATGTTTCCGGAAGGGATAACGGCGGATATTGATACGGCAAATATAGAGGTCCTTCCTATATTCAAGCTTTTGCAAAAAGAAGGAAACATAGATATAGATGAAATGTACGGTACCTTCAACATGGGCATAGGGATGGTCTTGGCAGTCGGAAAAGACATAGCTGATGACCTTTTGGCTTACTTGAAAAGTGTGGGAGAAAATCCCGTAATTATAGGAAGAACTCTTAAAAGGGAAGGCGGGCTGAAAATATGCCACAGGTAAATATTGGGGTATTGATTTCAGGTTCGGGAACCAACCTCCAGTCCCTGATAGATAATATAGAGAAAGGAAACATAAAGGGCACAATAAAAGTTGTGATATCCAACAGAAGAGATGCCTACGGCCTGGAAAGGGCTAAAAAGCACGGCATTGATGCCGTCTATATAAGACAAAAGGATTTTGAAAGTTTTGAGGATTTCAACAAGGCTATCATTGATGTGCTTAAAGCTCATGAGGTGGAATTGGTAGTACTGGCGGGATATCTTAAAATCTTGACCCCCCAGTTTATCGAAGAATATAAAAACCGGATAATCAACATTCATCCTTCCCTGATACCTGCCTTTTGCGGAAAGGGATATTACGGAATCAGGGTTCATGAAGAGGTTATTAATTACGGGGTTAAAATAAGCGGGGCAACGGTGCATTTTGTTGACGAGGGGGCAGATACGGGACCCATCATCATCCAGGAAGCGGTTGAAGTGGCTGAGGAAGATACTGCTGAAAGCCTGCAGGCTAAAGTACTGAAAATAGAGCATAAAATTCTTCCCTTGGCAGTTAAGTATTACTGCGAAGGGAGATTACAAATAGAAGGAAGAAGAGTATTGATAAAGGAGTGAAATTATGAGAGCTTTAATAAGTGTATCGGATAAAAGAGGGATAGTTGAATTTGCTCGGGAATTGGAGAATTTAGGGGTTGAAATAATTTCCACCGGGGGAACTCACAGAACCTTAAAGGAAGCAGGAATTAAGGTAAGAGGAATTTCAGAAGTTACAAAATTTCCGGAATGCCTGGACGGCAGGGTAAAAACCCTCCACCCAAACATTCACGCAGGTATTTTGGCAAGGCGGGATAACCCTGAGCATATGAAGGAACTGGCAGACCTGAATATAGAAACAATTGACATGGTTGTGGTAAACTTATACCCCTTTAAAGAAACAATTTTAAAAGAAGGGGTTACAAGGGAAGAAGCAATTGAAAATATTGATATAGGCGGCCCCACAATGCTTAGGGCCGCAGCAAAAAATTACCAGGATGTGACAGTCATAGTGGATCCTGAGGATTATGAATTGGTTCTTGGTGAGTTGAAGGAAAAGAAGGAAGTTTCTTTGGACACCAAGTTTTATCTTTGCTCAAAGGTATTTTTCCATACGGCTCATTACGATGCACTGATATCTTCCTACATGAAAAGAGAAAGAAAAGACAATTCATTACCACAGACTTTTACAATGACATATGAAAAGATTCAGGAAATGCGGTATGGAGAAAACCCTCACCAAAAAGCAGCCTTCTATAAAGAAGCAGGAAAGGCAAAGGGTCTTTTGACATCAGCAGTCCAGCTCCACGGCAAAGAATTGTCCTATAACAACATAAATGATACCAACGGAGCTCTTGAATTATTGAAAGAATTTCACGAACCTTGCGTTGTGGCATGCAAGCATGCAAATCCCTGCGGTGTAGGAACAGCCGATAACATTTACGATGCCTATATGAAAGCCTACAGTGCAGACCCGGTTTCAATCTTTGGCGGCATAGTGGTTTTTAACAGGGAAGTTGATGAAAAGACAGCCCTGGAAATCAACAAGATCTTTGTTGAAATAATCGCTGCTCCTTCTTATAGCCGGGAAGCCTTGTCGGTACTCAAATCCAAGAAAAATATAAGGCTCTTGCAAATAGAAAACATATTGGAGAAGCAGGATGAATATGCTTATGATATTAAAAAGGTGGCCGGTGGTATTTTGGTTCAGGAATTAGATTCAAAACTTCTTTCAGAAGACCAGGACTTAAATACAGTAACCCTTAGAGAGCCTGATGACAAGGAAATGAAGGATTTAATCATGGCATGGAAAATAGTAAAGCATACAAAATCAAATGCCATTACCCTGGTCAAGGACGGCCGGTCTATAGGAATCGGACCGGGACAGGTGAACCGCATCTGGGCATGCAGGCAGGCAATCGAACATGCACATGAGTTCTTGGGTCCCGACAGCACCAAGGGAGCTTCTCTTGCATCGGATGCATTTTTTCCCTTCCCCGATTGCGTGGAAGAAGCTGCAAAAGCCGGCATAACAGCCATTATTCAGCCGGGGGGCTCATTAAAGGATGACGAATCCATAGAAGCGTGCAACAAATACAATATATCCATGGTCTTCACCGGCATGAGACACTTTAAACATTAGGAGGCAATATGAAAATACTTGTAGTTGGAAGCGGAGCGAGGGAGCATGCTATTTGCTGGAAAATAAAACAAAGCAGCATCTTGACCAGCTTGTACTGCGCTCCGGGAAATGCAGGCATTGCTCAAATTGCGGAATGTGTTGACATAAAGGCGGATGAACTGGAGAAATTGGTGGACTTTTGTCTTGATTCAAAAATCGACCTGGTTGTGGTGGGTCCAGAAGCCCCCTTGGTGGCAGGCCTGGTTGACATGCTCAATGAAAAGGGAATAAATGCCTTCGGCCCTGTAAAAGCCGGGGCTAAATTCGAGGGAAGCAAATCTTACTCCAAGGACTTTATGAAAAAGTATTCTATTCCTTCTGCCAGGTATGAAGTATATACGGATTCAAAAAAGGCTCTAAGCGACCTTGATAAATTCAATATCCCCATTGTTGTGAAAGCCGACGGCCTGGCCGCAGGCAAGGGGGTCCTAATTTGTCAAAGCAAAAAGGAAGCGGAGGAAGCAATTATTAACATTATGGACAAAAAAATCTTCGGTGATGCGGGCAATACAGTGGTCATAGAAGAATTTCTCAGTGGAACTGAAGCTTCCCTCTTGTGCTTCGTGGACGGTAACAAAATGATTCCTATGGAAAGCGCCAGGGATTACAAAAAAGCCTATGATTATGACAAGGGATTAAATACCGGAGGAATGGGGTGCTTTTCGCCAAATACCATTTTTAACGAGGAATTAAACAAGTATATTAAAGAAAATATACTGGACAGGACCATGGAAGGATTTTTGAATGAAGACATTGTCTACAAAGGGGTCTTGTTTATAGGTCTCATGATCGAAAATCACCAGGCAAAGGTCCTGGAGTACAATGCCCGGTTCGGGGACCCCGAAACGGAAGTGGTTCTGCCCAGGCTTAAATCCGATTTAATTGACATAATGCTGAAATGTATTGAAGGCAACCTAAAGGAAGATGATTTGCTCTGGAATCAGGATAAGTGCGTAACCGTTGTTTTGGCTTCCGGAGGGTATCCTGAAAGCTATGAAAAAGGAAAAGTAATCACAGGCTTAGAAGATGTTGATGATGATATAGTCATCTTCCACGGGGGAACCAAAATATCGGGAGATAAGATAATGACAGACGGGGGAAGAGTATTGGCTGTAACGGCCATGGGAAGGACCTTGCAGGAAGCAAGAAACAAGGTATACAAGAATATCTCCAAAATCCATTTTGACAAAATCCAGTACAGGACTGACATAGCAAAAATTTGATATTCCGGTTATCGTCCTTGTTAATGGTTTACATAAATATTTTTATGTAAACCATTTTTTGTTAATATTAAAAGGAGAACAAAAAAACTGTCCCCAGAACATTAATGGGGTTACTTCAGTGGGTATTTCAATTTTAATTACAGGTTGGAAAATTATACTAATTGTGATATAATATTATAAAGTAGATTTAATACAGAATTGTAATATAATGCGTAACACAGGAAGTAGTATTTATAATCCGGGGTACTTCTTTTCGTACCCGGTACCGAGTTATTAAGCTATTGGGGGGAATATATTGCTTCAAAGATTATATTTTACATTAATAATTGCATTTATTATATTAACGTTAAGCCAAATTTATATAAGTGAAAACAAAAGAAGAAAAAACAGAGAAATCATTAAATTAAGCGGAAATTTAAAAAGATTTGTATATGGAATAATTTATTTAACGTTTTTTATAATATTTTTCATTTTTATGTTAAATGATTTTTTAAAAATATATAAATAAATAAGCAATGATTATGATCTGAGTTTTATTCAATTATTTAATTTTAATTATATAGATAACTTAATTGGGGGTTACGGAGAAAAAAATATTGTAAAACACACTTATATCTCCATATATAAAGACCAAATATATAAATCCTTGTTATGGCTTGTTATTACATTATGCCAATCAATTTATAATTTTTATATATGGTACCATAAAAATATTATTTATGAATCCGGTATACTTATTGACGGTATAATGATTCCATGGCAGGAAATTGATGATTACAAGTGGGGAGGTTCATATGAAAATAAGTTTTTTGAAAAAGGTACTTATTATGAGTTAAATATTATTAAAAAAAAGGATAGTATTAGCTTAAAAGTAAAACATGATGACAAAAATCAGGTCAATGAAATATTAAAGAAGCGAGTTATCGAACTAATATAATAATGCAAAAATGCATGTAGTTTTCATTAAATTACATGCATTTTTGAACCTTTAAGCAAACCTCTTGCCAAAACATTTTGTTTTTTTATCATTTAAATGTGGACAAATGAATATATTATTACAAATTGATTTAAGGGGGAAATTATGAATATTCATGTTGTCCAAAGGGGCGAAACCTTGTGGCAGATAGCCGGCCGTTATCATGTCAGCATAGAAGATATAGTAAATATTAACAAATTAAACAATCCCAATATTTTGCTGCCCGGTCATGCCCTTCTCATACCGACAAAAGGCCAAACCTACACTGTACAGCAGGGGGATACGATTTGGCAAATAGCACAAAGATTCGGGGTCAGCCCGCAAGATTTGCTGTGGGAAAACAGAATAATGAATCCAGATTTGATATACCCGGGGTATGTACTTACAATACCTCAAAAACCCAAGCCTGAAATAGATGTGAATGCTTTTACTTATTTTTTGGGGTCGGAAGCTGTTCCCATAGTTAGAAATGTAGGACCTTATTTGACATATTTGGCTCCTTTCGCATACCTGGTAAACGAAGACGGAAGCCTGGTGAATATCGCTGATGAAGCGGCAATAGCCGAAGCTTATTCCCAAGGTATTGTGCCTATGATGTCCCTTGTTAATTTTACCGTCAATGTCGCGGGAGAAAATATTGCACACATTGTTTTGAACAATCCTGACATTATTAACACTTTGCTGGAAAACATAATAAACACCATGAAGGAAAAGGGTTATCAAGGTTTAAACATCGATTTTGAATATGTACTTCCGGAAGACAGGGAAGCTTACAATAACTTTTTGGAAAGTACCGTAAACAGGCTGCATGAAGAAGGATTTTTCGTTTCCACCTCCTTAGCTCCAAAAATAAGCGGCGACCAGGTGGGACTCTTGTATGAAGCCCATGATTACCCGGCACACGGAAGGTTGGCAGATTTTGTTGTTCTCATGACCTATGAATGGGGGTGGAGGGGAGGAATACCAAGAGCCATTTCTCCCTTAAATGAAATAAGAAGAGTCCTTGATTATGCGGTGACTGTCATCCCAAGGGATAAAATTTTGATGGGCTTTCAAATATATGCAAGGGACTGGAAGCTTCCCTTCCGGGAAGGTGATGAGGCCGCCACAATTAGCGTTCAGGATGCGATAAATTTAGCTTATGAGCACATGGCTGAAATCCATTATGATTATGTTAGCCAGTCTCCTTATTTTCATTATACGGATGCAGAAGGGAATGTTCATGAAGTGTGGTTTGAAGATGCAAGAAGCGCCCAGGCCAAGTTTGATACGGTAAAAGAGTACGGTTTACGAGGAATAAGCTACTGGGGTTTAGGTTATGAGTTTCCTCAGAACTTCCCCCTCCTTGCCGATAATTTTCAAATCAGAAAGTATTAGAAGTTCTATGTAGAAATTTGCGACCCATGGGGGCAAGTAAGGGTACCAGGTAGAGATATACGGCATAGGGTATAGCTTTGGGTCCCACACCAATCGTGGCCAGGGGTACTCCTATGGCAATGGACCAGGGGAAAAGCTCAGCAACAAGGATTACTGTATTTTCTAAATCAATGGCTAAATGGCTTTTAGACAAGCCATTTTTTTTATAAATGTCACCCATCAGGTCATGGGTTAGCAGGATTGGCAAAGTTTGGTTACAGCATAAAGCGCAGGTTACAAGGCCGGTAATGAGAGTTGTCAGGTAAAGGCCGGTTTTTTTGCTCAATATAATTAACAGCCCCTGGACATCCTTCAGCATGCCGGTTCCTTCGAATAAACCGGAATAAGAGGATGCTATCAATATAACAAATGAGACAGAAATCATGGTGACCAGGCCTCCTCCCGATATGATTCCGGAAAGGTCCGGGTCACTGTTAACATATCCGAAAATCATATACTTAAATATTTCCCGGAAGCTCATATTTTGAATGAACTTGCTTACAAGAATTGCCGTAAGTAAAGAAAAAAACATTGAAACCTTCACATTCATTTTTAAGGCCATCAATAAGAAAATTACGATGGCCGGAAGAATTACCAAAAGACTGAGGTTGAAGCAAAGATTAAATTTTTCTATTAATTCGTTATTTGTCACATTAATGGGATGAGTTTTCGATAAAAAGAAATAAACCCCAAGGCTTGCCAGAAAAGGCAGGGCACCCGTAATAAACATCCTTTTTACATTGTCATAAAGATCAGTTTCCGTAACAAGGGCTACCAAATTTGCACTGGATGATACGGGAGAACTCCTGTCTCCGAAAAATGCCCCGGAGATGATTGCCCCAGCAGTAACATAAATATCCACATTGCCGCTTTTGGCCAGCACCATCAATACTATCCCTATCGTTCCCACGGTGCCGAAGCTTGTACCTAAAGCAAAGGAAACAAAACAGGTAAGGAGGAATGAAAATAATATAAAATAATCAGGATTTAATACTTTTGTGCCGTAGTAAACAAAGAAGGGAATGGTGCCGGAGGCCCGCCAAAGGGCCGTAATCATTCCTATCAGGGCAAATACAGGTATCAGGGAGAAGGATTTTTTCATACCCTTTAAGAGCATTTCCAAAATGTTCTTCAGCTTATAGCCCCTGTAAAAAGCAATAAAAGAAAAAGCAAACATACCTGTAAGTACAGGAAAAATTGTGGATATTTGTCTATAAATACTGTATATTAAAGAAAAGACAAATATTATTGTTGCAAGTAAAAAATCCATAAGCTCTCCCAATTGTTAAATCAAGTATTATTATAGTACCATTTCTCAAAAAAACAAGTTTTATCAGCATTGTGAGAAACATGATAACTAAAGATCAGGATTATTTATATTATATCCAGAAAGAAGGTGTGGGATGAAACAATCTTTAATCATTGTTTATATTACCTTGGTCCTGTTAATTGCAGCTGCTTTTCTTGCCGGGGGCAGCCACCTTGTGGCAGAAGGGCTGACACTGAGTATAAAAAGCGCTGGCAGGTCTGCCATCATGCTGATTGCATCATTTGTAATAACGGGACAACTGAACGTTTTACTGACTCCGGATGTATTGGAAAAGTGGCTGAAAAGATTCAGCGGCTTAAAGGCAATCGTGGTTAGTGCCGCAGCAGGAGGGCTTTTCCCGGGAGGACCTTTCATTTATTATCCTTTTATTTACAGCTTTAAGGATAAAAATCTGCCCTTTTATGTTTTCATATCATTTTTATTCGGCAAACAAGTTTATGATTTTGCCCGTTTGCCCATGGAAATTACCCTGGTAAGCTGGGACTTGACCCTGATTAGATACTTGATAACCCTGCCAATACCGATTTTAGCAGGTTTGTGGGCGAAACGTTTTTTTGGGGACAAGGAAACTTATATGCTTATAATGAAAGCAGGTGATAAGGATGACTCAAACAACGATCATTCTTAGTATAGCCGGCCTTACCCTGATAATCATTAATGCCAAAAAAACCGGAAGACATTACGAAGGCTTGAAGGCAGGGCTTAAACAGCTGATAGATACAGGTCCGCTCATAATCGGTGCCTTCTTACTGGCTGGTATGATTGAGGTTCTTATTCCCAGTGAATTCGTTCAAAATTGGCTGTCCAGGGAAGCAGGGATAAAGGGAGTGATATTTGGTTCCTTAGGGGGTATGGTGCTGGGTATCGGACCCTATGCATTTTTTCCTGTTGTGTCTTCCATATGGGCTTCCGGAGCAGGATTAGGGACGTTAGTTTCCCTCATTGCAGGCTGGTGCCTTTTAAACCTGAGCCGGATGTCATATGAGGCTGCTTTTTTCGGAGTAAAGTTTTTTATCCGGAAACTTATATACAGTATTCCACTCAGTTTAGCAGCAGGTTTTATAGCATATTTATTGGAGATTAGCATCATGTAAGCTAACCGCAAAAGTTTATTTTCAGTAAATATTGATTGATTTATGTAGTGAATTGATATACAATTAATAGAGAACGTTTGCTTAGCCATACAGAACTTTTTTTAGGAGGAAATAATGGATAAAGAGAAATTAAGCAAAATGCACTTTTCTACAAGAGCAGTGCATGCGGGCTATGTAGCAAATGAGTATGGAGCTTTGGCAACTCCCATATATCAGACTTCAACCTTCGTATTTGATTCAGCCGAGCAGGGCGGAAGAAGATTTGCCTTGGAAGAAGAAGGATATATCTATACCAGGCTTGGAAACCCCACATGTACTCAGGTTGAAGAAAAGTTAGCTTCCCTTGAAAATGCGGAAGCTGCTGTTGCTATGGCTTCCGGAATGGGCGCCATTACATCCGTAATTTGGTCTGCAGTGGGTGCGGGAGACCATATAGTAGCAGCCAAGACCTTGTATGGATGTACCTTTGCTTTTATGAGTCATGGGTTGACGAAATTCAATGTGGCAGTGGATTTTGTCGATACGTCAGACCCGGAAAATGTAAGGAAAGCAATGAAGCCTAATACAAAAATTGTATATTTGGAGAGCCCGGCAAATCCAAATATGCTCTTGTCCGATATTTCGGAAATCTCAAAAATTGCGCATGAAAACCCGGCTTGTATGGTTGTTGTTGATAATACCTACTGCACCCCTTACATACAAAGGCCTCTTGACTTAGGTGCAGACGTTGTGGTTCATTCGGCAACAAAGTATTTAAACGGTCATGGGGATGTTATTGCCGGCTTTGCGGCAGGTAAAAAGGAATTCATTGATACGGTAAGATTGTGCGGAATAAAGGATATGACCGGTTCAGTCTTAAGTCCCTTTGAAGCATATTTGATCAACAGGGGAATGAAAACCTTGGAAGTAAGAATGGAAAAGCACTGTGCCAATGCCCAAAAGGTTGCAGAATTTTTAGAGTCTCACCCTGCAATTGAATGGATAGCCTATCCCGGCTTAAAAAGCTTCCCTCAATATGAGCTTGCCAGGAAACAAATGTCCCTGCCCGGTGCCATGATTGCATTTGAAGTTAAGGGAGGCCTGGAGGCAGGAAGGAAACTGATGAATAATGTGGAACTTTGCTCCTTGGCTGTAAGCTTGGGCGATACGGAAACATTGATTCAGCATCCGGCTTCAATGACTCATTCGCCATATACTCCCGAAGAAAGGGCCTTAAGCGGCATATCAGAAGGTCTTGTCAGACTTTCGGTAGGTTTGGAGCATGCAGACGATATAATTGAAGATCTAAAACAAGCTTTGGATAAAATAGTATAAATTGCAAATGATAAGATTCAATATTAGTAAATAAAAGGAGGATCATTATGAGAGCAAGAGTTGACAGAGATGCTTGCATAAGCTGTGGATTGTGTGAATCAATATGCCCCGATGTATTTGAACTGGACGATGAAAATATTTCTGTAGTAAAGGTTGATCCAATACCTGCAGAAGCTGAGGCTTGTGCAAAGGAAGCCGAAGGCGAATGTCCTACAAATGCAATTCACGTTGAATAAAACTTGCCTGAAGACTGCTCCGTTTTTAAAGTGGGGCAGTCTTTTTCCATGTACATGACAGGAGTTTTTTTTATTATATTTAAAGTTGAAAAATAAAGGCTCCTTTGCTATACTTTAATCAGGTGGTGAGGACATGAAATATTTGATAGGAATCGATGCAGGAGGAACAAAATCAGAGCTGATAGCCTATGATTTAAATGAATCTCCCATATTAAACTTAGTAGGGGGAGCAGGCAATCCGGCAGTAAACCTGGAGAAAACCGTAAACAACTTGATATCGCTTATATATGACTGCGTTATAGAATTGGGAAGAGAGAATTGCCGGCTTATAGCCATTGGAATGGCCGGGGTTGAAACAGGCAATTGTGCGGACCTAATAAAGAAGTATGTGGAGGGTGCCTTTGAGAATAGAGCTATTGTTTTAAATGATGCCGAAATGGCTTGCAAGGCGTATTTCGGAAACATGGACGGAATTTTGGTTATTTCCGGGACAGGCTCTTCCTGCTTTTGCCAGAAAAAAGGAGAAGGCCAGATGGTCGGAGGCTGGGGCCATATTCTTGGCGATGAAGGAAGCGGCTACCATACGGTTTTAGAGGTTTTTAAAAACATAGTTAATAAATATGACAGGTCTCTTCCTTTTGATGAATTAAGCAAGGCCTTATTAAAAGAAATAGGAGGATCTACACGGTCCGACATTATGGATTTTATATACAATAATGAAAAGGACAAGATTGCATCCCTTTTCCCCATAATTGCAGATTATGGAGATAAAGGAGATCCATATGCCCAAATGCTGTTACGGAAGGCAGGCAGATACCTTGCCGAACTCACTGAGGTTGCATATAAGAAAGTCGGTTTTAGAGGATCAGTAAAAATAGGCCTGAAGGGAGGAGTCTTCTATAACAGCCCTATAATGCTGGCTGCATATAAGGATGAGCTGCAAAACAAACTCAGTTCCTGTCAAATAATAGAAGAAGATATATCAACCACCAAGGCCGTATGTAATATATACAAGGATAAAAAAGAAGGTGCTCGCTGAGCACCGTATTTTATGCACTTTTTCGGTTTTTCAAAGGTATTAGTTTTCACCAAATAAATTACCTATACCGATGTTTCCAAGCAAACTTGCCTCACCCTTGGATCCTGAGCCCCCGCTCTTTCTGCTTGCCGAGTAAATTCTGTCCGCAATTCTGCTGAATGGTAGGGACTGCATCCATACCGTTCCGGGGCCCCTTAAAGTTGCAAGGAAAAGTCCCTCGCCTCCAAACAAGGCGCTTTTTATATTGCCTACCATTTGAACATCATAATCTACTCCTTGAGTGAAAGCGACCAAACATCCCGTATCTAACTTAAGCATTTCTCCAGATAACAATTCCTTTTTAATTATTGTGCCGCCTGCATGAAGGAAGGCAAAACCGTCTCCCAACAATTACTGCATGATGAATCCTTCGCCGCCAAAGAGGCCGACACCGATTTTTTTCTGAAAAGCAATGGATATTTCAATCCCTTTTGCTGAGCATAAATAAGCATCCCTTTGACAAATCAGCTGGCCGCCGTAATCAGGCAGGTTTACCGGAATAATTTTCCCCGGATAAGGAGCGGCAAAGGCAACAAACTTTTTGTCAATGCTTTTGTTGGTAAATGTAGCCGTAAATATATTTTCTCCGGTGAGAATCCTTTTGCCTGCTGTTGCAAGCATTCCCTTAAGCCCCTTGCTTTTTTCGCTGCCGTCACCGAACATGGTGTCCATTTCAATACTTGAATCCATGTACATCATTGCACCAGGTTCAGCTATGATTGTTTCCCCATAGTCAAGACCAATCTCAACAAATTGAATGTCATCCCCGTAAATCTTGTAATCTACCTCATGTGCTACTCCCATAAATCCTCCTAATAAAATATATTTAACCCCTTGATTTGTTTATATAAAGGATAGCAAACATTTTCTTAAAAAGCAATATAAATATCTTGTTTTATGGCTGAGATGTTATATAATAAATTACATGGTTTTTTAAAAATTTATTGCAAAGTAAAAAAAATGGAAAGATACGAAGAAATAGAGAGAAGCATTATAAAAAAATTCAGAAAATCCATATGGGCAAAGTTTATTTCAGCAATTAAGGAATATGAATTAATACGGGACAATGATAAAATAGCGGTATGCATATCGGGGGGCAAGGATTCCATGCTTATGGCCAAATGCATGCAGCACCTGAAAAAATACAGTGAAATACGATTCGAAACTGAATACCTTGTAATGGACCCCGGCTACAACGAGATAAACATAAATCGCATCATGGAAAATGCAGAAATTTTAAATATCCCTATCAGGATATTCAAGACACCCATCTTTGAAATAGTTGACAGGATAGATGAAACACCATGCTACCTGTGTGCCAGGATGAGAAGGGGGTATTTGTACAGAAAAGCACAAGAATTAGGCTGCAATAAAATTGCCTTAGGCCATCATTTTGATGATGTAATTGAGACAGTCCTTATGAGCATGCTCTATGCTGCGGAAATAAAAACCATGATGCCCAAGCTTCACAGTACCAATCATGAAGGCATGGAGCTAATAAGACCCATGTATAAGGTGAGAGAAGAGGATATAATAGCCTGGAAAAAACATAATAATCTTCAATTTATTCAATGTGCCTGCCGCATAACCGAAAGGATACAAAGGGAAGGTTCAGGCTCAAAAAGGCAGGAAATAAAGGTACTTATCAATAAATTGAAACAAATCAACCCAAATGTAGATACAAACATATTCAGAAGCATACACAACATAAATTTGAATACAATCATAGGCTACAGAAAAGACGATGTCTACCATAGTTTTCTTGATGATTATTATTCGGAGAAAAATAAAAACACTGATGCAAATGTTTGAAATTATGAAAGAATGTTTGCCAACAGGGATAAATGGAGGGATTTAATTGGCTAGAGGCGGTGGTTCATTTGGAGGCGGCCGCGGCGGCGGTTCTTTTGGAGGCCGGGGCGGAGGTTCCTTCGGGGGCAGCCGGGGAGGCGGTTCTATAGGACGAAGCGGCGGCATATTTGGTGGTTCAAGCGGTAGAAGCGGCGGTACATTGGGTAGTGCCAGCAGGGGAGGCACCAGCAAGGGAAGTTCAGGTTCAGGCTTTAGACCTGTGTTCAGCCCTATAATTCCCATGGGCGGCGGCTTCGGAGGAGGATTCAGGCCCCGAAGGTCAACAGGCGGCGGAGGGTGCGGATGCATCACCTTACTTGTTGTATTATTCATAGTCATAGTAGTTTTAATTGTTGTTTTTTCCTTATTGGGTTCCATTAACTCAGGCAGCGGCAGCAAGATAACCTTATCTACCGTTGAAAGGGTTCCCTTGCCACCGGGTTCAGTAAATGAAACTAAGTATTATACCGATGAACTGGGCTGGATAAACAATGAATCCAAACTTCTTGACGGTTTAAAATACTTTTATAAAAAAACCGGAGTTCAGCCATACTTATATTTGACAGACACGGTTAAGGGGTCTCATTATCCGAAGGAAGGCGATTTGGAATCCTATGCCAATGAGTTATATGAAGCCTTGTTTACGGATGAAGCCCATTTACTCATGTTATTTTTCGAGTATGAGGGTGATTACAGTGGATGGTACATTGTCGGAACACAGGCAAAAAGTGTAATTGATGATGAGGCAGGAAGAATTTTAACTGATTACATAGACAGGTATTATTACGACAGCAGTTTAAGCAACGAAGAATTTTTCAGCAAGGCCTTCAAGGATGGAGCCGACAGGATAATGACCGTCACCCGGTCACCCTGGATTAGGGTATTTATGGTATTTGGTGTAGTTATTTTGGTTATTATTCTATACCTGTGGTGGAAAAAACATAAGGAGCAAAAGAACTTAGAAGCAAAGAGGAGGGAGGAATTATTAAAGACCCCTCTCGACAGATTCGGCGATACAGAAGCTGAAGATCTTGCTAAAAAATATGAGGATGATGAAAAATAATCTGCCGGCAGGCAGGAAGATAAAAAGGAGGATAAAATGGCTATATTGGAAAGATTCAGCGATATCATCAAAGCAAACATAAATGTCTTGCTGGACAAAATGGAAGATCCGGAAAAAATGATTGACCAATACCTGGAAGATATGATGAAGGATCTGGCCGAAGTAAAACAAAGTACGGCTGAAGTCATGGCGGAAGAAACCCGCACCAAGAGATTAGTCGAACAAAATGAAGCAGAAGTGGCAAAATATAACGAATATGCCAAGAAGGCACTACTTGCAGGCAATGAGGAAGATGCAAGAGTTTTCCTGAATAAAAAGCAAGAGCTGGAAAATGTGGGAGCAGGACTTATGACAGCCTATGCCGCTGCCCATGAAAATGCGGTAAAAATGCGACAAATGCATGACAAGTTGACTTCCGACATAGAAACCTTGAGGGCAAGGCGCCAGGCAATAAAATCCAAGATTAAGGTTGCCAAAACCCAGGAAACCTTAAATGAAGCCACCCAGGCTACGAAGAAAATTGCCGGAACCAAGAGTGCTTTTGAGCGCATGGAAGACAAGGCCAACAGGATGCTGGATGAAGCAAATGCCATGGCAGAGCTTAACATGGAGCCTATAGATGAAGCAAAGGCCTTGGAGGCAAAATATGCTTCAATGGGCAATGCATCGGTGGACGAAGAGCTCAAAAAGCTGAAAGAAGAATTAGGTTTATAAAAATTTTGGTATATCCCCTCTTATCGATAATATA
>DCDC01000157.1 GCA_002316225.1 Firmicutes bacterium UBA1065
ATCCCTAAGTTGAACTCCCATTTCGCAGGCTTCTTTTAGCATTGGAATTCCCAAGCCCACCTTTCTGGTTGTACGGGTAGTGAAAAAAGGATCAGTTACCTTGTCGATAATTTCCCGGCTCATTCCCCTCCCGTTGTCGGTAACGGTTATTTTTAACCAATTGTTTTTTTTGCTGTCTTCAACATTTATTTCAACCAAGCTTGCATCTGCCTTTATGCTGTTCATGGTAATATCCAGTATGTGCATCGAAATTTCCTTCATGATTCCTCCATAAGTAAAAGCCGCTTAAGCGACTTTGTCAGATACCAATTCCATTATTCTAGTTTTAAAAAGCTGTAAACGTCATCAATGCTGCTTAAGTTAAAATAATTAACCTTTTCGGAAATATCAATAAGCTGATGGGCATCAGAATTTACTAGTATCTTGTATTTTTTCGTAATCTTATCGTCTATGGGCAGTTTTGAATATACTTCCACAAAGTCGATTTTCAGATCAGGAGGCATGAAGCCCAAGACTCCCAAAATACCGTTGGTCATTTTATTAATATGGGCAGGAACCATCACTCCCCTATATTCCTCTACCATGAAATTAATATCTTCGATGGTATAATTTGAAGCATTTATTAAAAGTTTATCTATAGTACCGATTATATCATCATTTGAATTATAAATGTTTTGTTCCCCAAATATTTCGGGGTTGTTTTTTATGGGAGGCAAGGATTCATATATGACCTTCCCGAATTCTTCAGCATTTTCCAAATCCTTAAAATAACAGAGAACATGAACCTCTTCCCTTGTGGTTACTTCTAACCCGGGTATTACCCTTATACCTGCCTTATTTCCAACCTCCGTTACGGCACGCAAATTTCCGGCTGAATTATGGTCGGTGACAGCTATAATATCCAGCTCTTTTATCAAGGACATATTGATAATGTTGTTAGGGGTCATATCCCCTGAGCTGCAGGGAGATAAATCCGAATGAACATGCAAATCATAATAAAATTTCATTTTACCCCTAATTCCGCCATTCTACAAGCAACTTGATATGCGCTTTCCGAAGTTTTAAAAATCGGTATCTTTAATTCCCTTGCCTTAAGCAAGGTATCATTGTCAACTTCCATGTTTTCAACTACTATAATGCAAGCAAGTTCCAATAGTTCTGCAACAGCCACAATATTAATGTGGGTTTGGATGGTTATCCATGCATAGTTCTTCTTTGCCTTTGCCATCACGATACTGAGCAAATCACCGATATACACACCTTCGATCTCAATGTTTCCATCTTTTTCACATAATGGTGTAAGCTGCAGTTTTTCTGCAAATTCTAAGCAGTTCATTTTTCCCTCCACTTATTTTTTTGCTCTTAATACGACACAATCATAAAATTCGGATTCCTTATTGTACACATCTTCAGCATGGGCCAAACATGTGGGTGCCCCGCAGGAACCGCAGTCCAATCCGGGAAGCATGTCAAGGATTTCTTTTATTTTTTCCTGCCTTTCAACAGCTTCCTTTAAATTCAGCTTGCCGGGTCTTTCTTCTTCCTTGAGCTTGTAATTAAAGAAGCCTGTCGCATGCATTTCATCAAATCTGTCAATATCAGGATTTATGCATTCATCCTTCAAACTGTTTGAAATATAGTATATATTGCTTGTTGCTATAAAGGGATTTACCACATTAAAGGTTCCTCCGACACAGCCGTTAACACAGGCTGAAGCTTCTACAAAATCTATATTGCTTAACTTGCCGTTTTCTATTTCCTCCATGATCTGGATGATGTTTTCCATGCCGTGAACTGCCAGATAATTTTTCAATTCCGCATGTTCCGACTGCCCCCCTGCTACCGACCATCTTACCCCTTTTAGTGACGGGTATGAGCATATGTTATTATCCTCTTTAATAACTTCTCTGTAAAGGTTCCCGTATATTTTATTAAGGGGTATTACCCAATCTACCGAAGGCGTGTAGTCCCCGATAGGATTTGTAACCGCCAACAGCTTGGCAGGGCATGGTGATATATAGAATACCTTTATATCATCATCCTTCAGATTATAATTTTTCCTGACTCTTTCCCTTGCAAGTATGCCTGCGATTTCCATAGGTTCCCTTATTAATATAAGATTATCCATCAAAGAAGGATACCTGTATTTGATAAGCCTTACGGCTGCCGGGCAGTAGGTTGAAATATAAGGTCTGATAGTTTTTTCTTTTTCTATTTTAAGCTTTATAGCCCTTGCAACCAAATCTGCCGCCCAACTGGCGTCATAAACATAATCAAAACCTACCTTCAATATAGCATTTTGGACCTTGCATATATCTGTTCCCCTGGGGAATTGTCCGTACAGCGAAGTTGTAGGAATAGCAATTTTGAATTTTTTGGGTGAATCATGCATTTGATTGTACCACTCTATTGATTCAGGAGTATAAGCATTATAAGGACATATTCTTATACATTCACCGCAATGAATGCATTTAGCCGTATTTATAAACGCTTTCCCATTTATTAGCCTTATAGCCTGTGTAGGACATCTTTTCATGCAATTGGTACATCCCCTGCATTTACCCTCATCTAGCATGATTGAAAAGTTCATGGTAACCTCCTACAAATTGATTGTCGCAACTATTTTAGTCCCGGTGCTGCTTGAATTGATCTCTAAGTGATCGGAATATTTTTTTATATTAGGAAGTCCCATGCCTGCACCAAAACCAAGCTCTCTTACGCTGTCTGACGCAGTTGAGTATCCTTCTTTCATTGCCAAATCAACATCCTCTATTCCGGGACCGGCATCTTCGGAAATTATTACTATTTTGTTTTCATAAATATCACAGTGAAGTTTTCCGCCGAAAGAATGTATTACAATATTTAATTCCGCTTCATATGATATTATTGCAATTCTTCTTAATATATCCGAATCAATGCCCAATGATTTCAAATTACTTTTTATGGCGCTGGAGCTTTTTCCGGCAGCCATGAAATCATTGGCCATAACATCGTAAGTGTATCTTTTTAACAAGCTGTCAGCCATCTATATCCAAACCTTCCATTCCATTCAAAACCAATAATCCACACGCTTTAAACATGGTGTAATCGGATGCAAGTATTGTTAGCTTGTTTTCTTTGGCTAATTCTATTATTTCTTTGCCGGGTCTTTTACCCCTTACAAACAGTACAACACTAATATCCAACATTTCTGCCGTTCTTATAACCTGCGGATTGTTTAAACCCGTTATAAGCAAGGCATCACTTCTTGCATATGCAAGCACGTCGCTCATTAAATCACTTGCAAAACCATATTTAAGATCGGTGTTCTCATCATGAAAGCTAGTAAGTACATCTGCCTTTACAATATCAACTATTTCTTTTATTAGCATACCATCCCCCGCTATAATTTAATATTATCTTCAATATTAGCTTTACCGCCGACATAAACGTCCATAAGACCGTCATGCCGATCGACTTTTACATAAATAAGGCTTTTTTGGTTCATAGCTTCTCCTTGAATTACTTCAATCTGATTCGAAAACCCTTTGCTGATAAGCAAGCTACCCAATGCTCCGTTGGAAGTACCCGTTGCACATTCTTCGTTGATGCCTACTTTCGGAGCAAAGTTTCTCGCATAAACCTTTCCATTTTCAATTGTAAAAACATGATAACCCACTACGTCATTTTCATATGATATATCCTCAATCATCCTGAAATCAGGTTCAAGATTATTTAGCACATTTCTTGATCTTACCGGCACCATAATATCCTTTAAGCCCGTAGAAACTATCGTAGGACCTATATCACAGTCAGCCAGCCCTATGAACCTTTCATCAATGTTCAGTGAGGAGGCTATTTGCTTTTTATCCTTCAACTCGCCGTATATTTGCGGCCTGCTTTGCTGCATGAGGACATATTCAACATCATGGTCCTTAAAGGTTACTTCAATTTTAAGCCTGCCGGCTTTCGTATTTTGATAAACAGTCCTTGTTTCATTACAGCCTTTAATCTCCCCTGTTTTTCCTAAATAATAAAAAGCGGCTATGGTTGCATGACCGCATAGGTCAACCTCACAAACAGGAGTAAAAAAACTTACATTATAATCGTTTTCATCTTGTTTGAAAATAAATGCAGTTTCCGACAAACCAACCTTGCCGGCAATTTCCTGCTTCCTGTCATCTGATATCTGCTCGTTTAATAAAACTACTCCCGCTCCGTTGCCGCCCGTATTTTCATGAGTAAAGGCTTTAACAATTGCTACTTCCATGCTTGCCCCCGCTATTCTATTATAATATCATTATAATTCAAAAGCAGCATAATTACAAGTAAAAATAGCATATAAAAAAATAGCTCCAGGATTGCCTGAAACTATTAAGTGCGGTTGGGGGGATTTGAACCCCCACGAATATACATTCGCTAGCCCCTCAAGCTAGTGCGTCTGCCGTTCCGCCACAACCGCATTACTTTTCATATTATAAATGATTGAATAAAATTTGTAAAGTGGTTTTTCTATTTTTAAACTTGCTATCTTTTT
>DCDC01000032.1 GCA_002316225.1 Firmicutes bacterium UBA1065
ATGACAGATTGTGAATTATTCATACCAATGACAAGGTAAAAAATAATAATTACGGAAAGGATTTATATGAAATATTTCATAGGGGTTTCCATACCAAAAAACTATAAAAATAAAATAGAATTGCTGAGAGCCGAGTTCAGGTTTTTCACAACCGAGCCTCATATCACCCTGGTTCCTCCTCCTGCCCTTCCGGATGAGGATGATTTCATTAAAAACGTGATCGATGCCTGCAAAAACGTTGAGCCTTTTGAAATAAGGCTGAAGGGTCTTGACCAGTTCGGAGACAGGGTTTTATATGTTAAAGTCGATTCTCCCGGCTTAATTGACTTACATAATAAGATTTATGAAATACTTGGTTTGCAGGAAGAAAAAAGGGGTTATACCCCCCATTTAACTCTTGTAAAGCAAAGACCCGGAAGGCCCGTTGATATAGATGCTGTCAAAAAAAGGGCAGAAACAAAACTCATTCCTGCCATCAACTACACTTTAAATTCAGTAACAGTTTATTACCAGCCCAAGGAACATTCCATCTATGTCCCATACATGGAAATACCTTTAGGAGAATAGCATTAATTACTATTTGTAATCCTATCATAAGATCCTTCGGGCTAAAGCCCTCAGGATTATTTCATGTTATCCACACCACGATAAACGTATACTCTAAGTCATCCTGAGCGTAGCGAAGGATCTCATGGGTTCCTTTGGGCTAAAGCCCTCAGGATGACACTATGGGATATTCATAGCATGACAATATAAAATTTATTTAAGACGTTGTTCTATCAGTTTTGCTAATTCAGTGGCGTGGAAGGTGATCTCTTCCTGATTTTCTCCTTCAATCATAACCCTTACCAGGGGTTCTGTGCCCGATGGCCTTATCAGGACCCTTCCTTTACCGCTAAAATGTTCTTCGATTTCTTTTATTTTATTTACGATTACATCATCAGTCAAATAATCTTTCTTTTTCGAAGCTGAAACATGGGCATTCACCAAGACCTGGGGCAGGCTTTTCATCATTGAGGACAGGTCCGAAAGTTTTGCCTTTTTTTCCCTAAGAACCCTTAATAGCTGTATGGCTGTCAACAGCCCGTCGCCTGTGGTATTGTAATCAAGAAAAATAATATGGCCCGACTGCTCGCCCCCCAGGCAATAGCCCTTATTCAGCATTTCTTCCAATACATACCTGTCCCCTACACTTGTTTTCACAAGATTTATGTTATATTCCTTAAGGCAGATATCAAGCCCCAAGTTGGTCATTACCGTTCCAACAATTGTATTGTTTTTTAGTTTTCCCTTTTCCTTGAGATAGGTGCCGCATATGGCCAAAACATGGTCCCCGTCAACAATATTTCCTTTTTCATCGGCAGCAATCAACCTGTCCGCATCCCCGTCAAAGGACAAACCCACATCGGCTCCTGTTTCAATGACAAGTTTTTGTATTTCTTCAGGGTTTGTGGACCCGCAGTTCACGTTTATGTTTATACCGTTGGGGTCACTGTGGATTACGTAAACCTGGGCTCCCAGCTCGTGAAGAAGACGGGGTGCTGCCTTGTAAACGGCTCCGTTTCCGCAGTCAAGAGCAATCTTAAGTCCCGAAAGATCCACATCAATGGTAGATTTAAGGTAATCCAAATACATTCTTAAAGGGTCTTCAATTATTATCTTTCTTCCCAGGTCCCCTGAAACAGGCATGTAGTCTATATCTTTATTGGTCAGTATGTATTCTTCTATTGAGTCTTCCATTTCATCCGTTAATTTAAACCCATCCCTGTTAAAGAACTTTATTCCGTTGTATTCAACGGGATTGTGGGATGCGGTTATCATCACCCCTCCGTCTGCATCAAGGATTTTTATCATGGCTGCCACTGCAGGTGTCGGAAGTATTCCCAAATATAAAACATCTATTCCCGCCGAATTCAAGCCCGAAGACAGGGCTCCTTCAAGCATGTCTCCTGATATTCTGGTATCCGTCCCCACAACCATCTTAGGCTTTTTTATTCCTTTAGTCAAAAAATATCCTCCGATTCGCCCTAATTTATAGGCTAATTCCGGGGATAAATCCTTGTTCGCTATGCCTCTTACACCATCAGTGCCAAATAATTTTCCCATTATTCCTCCAGATTCCGATAATTTTTATAGGTGTTTTCAATATATTGTATCATATTTAACAGATTAAAAAAAGATACCAAAATATTAAATTTTTATGTTATAATAAATACGATCACCATAGTTTCAGGGAAGGATTTTTTTTATGATAGTTTTGTCGTGCAATAATGTATCAAAAGCATATGTAGCTGAGAATATAATAGAAAACATCACCTTTACCATAAATGATAATGAAAAGGTTGGATTAATCGGTCTTAACGGAGCAGGTAAAACAACCTTATTTAATATACTGACCAAAAATATAGAGCCTGATACCGGCGAAATCTATGTGGCCAAGGGTAAAAAAATCGGTTACCTGATGCAAAATACAATAATCGAAAGCAAAATGAGCATTATGGATGAAATGCTCCTTATTTTTGATGAGCTTATTAAAATGGAAGAAAGGCTCCATGAAATATCTCATGAAATGAGCATTTTAGCGGAAAAAAAAGATGCAGCCGGCCTTGAAGCCCTTATGAACACATATTCAAAGCTGAATGAGGAATACGTTGAAGCGGACGGTTACGGTTTCAGAAGCATGATAAAGGGTGTTTTGAAGGGTCTGGGTTTTACGGAGGATGAATTTGATAAGCCAATAAATATTTTAAGCGGCGGCGAAAAAAGCAGGGTTATGCTTGCAAAGCTCCTTTTGCAAAAAGCGGATATACTTCTTTTGGACGAACCTACCAACCATTTGGATATTGAAGCTATCTCATGGCTTGAAAAATATATAAAGAATTTTAAAGGTGAAGTAATCATTATTTCTCACGACAGGTATTTTCTTGACAATACCGTGAACAGGATTTTTCTTTTGGAGAACAAAACCTTGAAATCATATAAGGGCAATTATTCCGTCTTCATGAAAAAGAGAAAAACCGAGCTTGAGCAGGCCATGAAGCAATACGAAGAGTATGAGAGGGAAATTAAAAGACAGGAAGAAATGATAAAGCGACTCCATGCTTACGGCAGCAAAAGAAATATCAGGCAGGCCTTCAGCAGGCAAAAGGCTTTGGATAAAATGAAAAGAATGGAGAAGCCTATATTTGAAGGCAAGAAGGTAAAATTAAAGTTTACCCCTAAAATAAGCAGCGGCAGGGATGTACTGAGCTTGACCGGTGTTGCCGTATCCTTTGACGGCAAAAAAATATTTGAAAATGTCAACATAAATGTGTACAAGGGCGAAAAGATAGGCATAATAGGACCTAACGGCATAGGCAAGTCAACCCTCCTTAAAATTATAGCCAACATTATAAAAGATTATGAGGGAGAAGTAAGCTTTGGTCACCAGGTCCACCTGGGCTACTATGACCAGGAGCAGACCAATTTAAATGGTGAAAATACCGTAATCGATGAAATATGGGATGAAGTTCCCGATTTGAATTATTATGAAATTCGAAGAATTCTTGCACAATTTTTGTTTTTCGGGGATGATATGTACAAGTTGGTGGAAGACTTAAGCGGTGGTGAAAAGGGCAGGTTATCCCTTTTGAAACTCATGACTTCCAACGCAAATTTTCTCCTTCTGGATGAGCCTACCAACCACCTGGACATTGATTCCAAGGAAGTTTTGGAGGACGCCCTCATTAATTACGAAGGAACAGTCCTTGTTGTTTCCCACGACAGGTATTTCCTCAACAAGGTTGTTAATAAGATTTATGACTTGTCAGAAGAAGGAGCATTCGAATATTTGGGGAATTACGACTATTACCTTGAAAAGAAAGCTGAACTTGAGGAACCTGATGACGAGGAAGCCGTAACCAAAACCAAGACCCGGATAAATGCAGAGAAGAAAAAAGAAAGAGAGCTCATACGGGACAGGCAGCAAAGGGAAAAAGCCATAAGAGAACTGGAAGAAAAGATTTTCATGCATGAAAATGAAATTAATGAATTAGAAACCAAATTATGTCAGCCTTCGACATATACCGACAATTTTTTAATTATGAGCCTGAATGAAAAATTAATCATTCGCAAAAAAGAAATCCAGGATTTATATACTTTATGGGAAGAATATATTGAGGAATAAAAAAAGTTATTCACCCTATGTTATTTAGTTGTGAATAACTTTTTGTTGTTTTTCTTATATCAACAACTTTATCCACAGCTGTTGATAATTTTTTTCAAAGAACTGTTAATCAATTTGCAAGTTCCAAATTTGGCATTGCATTTAGTGATGAATCGGCAAATTTTTTAGATAAATATTTATAATATCCTGCGCAAGCAATCATGGCTGCATTATCAGTGCATAAAATAGGAGAAGGCTTCATAAATATATAGTTATGGCTCAAACATTTTTCCTGAAGTCTTTCCCTCAGACAGCTGTTAGATGCAACCCCTCCGGCTAAGGCTATGGTAGTTAAGTTTTCCTGCTTGGCTGCCCTTATTGCTTTTGTTGTCAATACATCAACCACAGCTTCCTGGAAGCTTGCAGCGACATCTTCTATTATTACGGTTTCATTTTTCTGCCTGGCATTATGAAGATAGTTCAATACTGCCGATTTCAAGCCGCTGAAGCTGAAATCCAGGGTATCATCATCAATAATGGCCCTGGGAAATTTAATGGCATCCTTGTTTCCTGACTTGGCTGCCTTGTCAATTAAGGGGCCGCCGGGGTAACCCAGCCCGATAGCCCTTGCCACCTTGTCAAAAGCTTCTCCTGCGGCATCATCCCTGGTCATGCCCAAAACTTTGTAAAGACCGTAATCCTTAACATGTACCAAATCAGTGTGGCCTCCCGAAACCACCAGGCAGAGGAAGGGGGGCTTTAATTCTTTGTTTTCTATATAGTTTGCATTTATGTGCCCTTCTATATGATTAACCCCGATCAAGGGTTTTTCCCAAGCATAAGAAAGCCCCTTTGCAAAATTAATCCCCACCAGGAGGGCTCCCACCAAACCGGGGCCGTAGGTCACAGCAATGGCGTCTATGTCTTTTGGCTTTACATTGGCTTCAATCATGGCCCTTGATACCACATCATTGATATTTTCAATATGTTTTCTTGAAGCCACCTCAGGGACAACTCCTCCGAACTCCTTATGGATTTCTATTTGAGATGATATTATACTGGATAAAACATTTCGCCCGTTTTCAACGACGGAAGCGGCTGTTTCATCACAGGATGATTCTATTGCAAGTATTATAGCATTTTCACCTGTATTTTCCTTCATGTATGGTATTTTCCTCCGTATTTTCCTTACCCGATTATACTATTAAGGGTTGGATAATTCAAGAAGAAAAAAAGATGACCTATCATAATGATTAATAGGTCATACCAGGTCATTTTGCAGAAAAATAATAAAAATACCAAGCGAACATTTGCAGGACACGAATATAATTCTTAGCGAATGCAGGCTAAAAATCCATTAAACAGCTTTCGTTGTTTGAACGAAGTGAGTTCGCAAGCTGTAGGATTT
>DCDC01000060.1 GCA_002316225.1 Firmicutes bacterium UBA1065
TAGAATTATTCGTGTCCGAAACCGTGAGCGGATATTTTTATTATTTTTATGCGTATGAATTGTAAGTTAAAATCTTACTGATTAGTAATACACAAATTTTTGTTTATTTTTTGTTAAAGTGATGGTATAATGTTCATGTTATGATGAAAAATGTTGAATGGTGAAGTAATGAGTGTCATATTTATAGTCGGCGGTGCCAGGAGCGGTAAAAGCACCTTTGCGGAAACAAAGGCAAAAGAATATTCGGAGAAAGTTCTCTATATAGCAACTGCCGTTATAACAGATGAGGCAATGGCTGACAGGGTAAAAAGGCACACGGCCCAAAGACCGGGTACATGGGATACTTTGGAGATGTACCGAAATTTTGAAACCTTAGTAGACAAGGCTGAATTCACAAAGGCTGAAGTAGTTCTATTGGACTGCATAACAACATTGATCGGTAATTTCATGGTTGACAGCAAGCTGAATTTTGACACCTGCAGCCTTGAAGAAGTTGATAAACTGGAAAACATGATAACCGAAGAGGTTTTTTCTTTAATAAGGGTATGCAAGGCAAACAACAAAAAGCTTATTATCGTATCCAATGAAACAGGTATGGGGCTTGTGCCTCCTTACTTTATGGGAAATTATTTCAGGGATATAAGCGGGCGCCTAAATAATAAGATTGGGACAGCAGCCGACCATATGTACATGATTTTTTCGGGAATACCCATTAAGCTCAAGCATAAGGGGGAAATGATTAAATGGCCTCAGGATTTTTAATTCTTATATCCTTTTTCACCCGTATTCCGATAGGGAAAAAAATTGAATATAAAGAAGAAAACTTTATAAAGGCCTTAAAGCTTTACACCCTGGCCGGTGCTGTGACAGGATTGCTTTTGACTCTTACATATTTATTATTCAACTATCAAAAATCCTTCCTGAGAGGCCTGGTGCTTACCCTATCTTATGCTACCATAACAGGCGGCATACATTTGGACGGGGCTGCGGATACTGCCGACGGTTTATTATCCGGGAGGCAGGGGGATAAAATTTTTGATATAATGAGCGATTCCCACCTTGGAGCTTTTGGAGTTATAAGCTTGATACTGATTATACTGTCTCAGTTCGTACTCTTTTCTTTCAGCAGCATAGAAACTGTATTTATGATGCCCCTGGTGGGAAAAGCAAGCACCATAGCTGCCTGCTGGAATAAAAAATATGCCAAGGGCACAAGGGGCCTTGGGACAGTTTTTGTAGAAAACATAGATAACAGGGTTCTCCTTGCTAATTTGGTTACCTTGTTTGTCTTTTCCATTTTATCCTGGTACCGGACAATAATATTCACCGCATGTTTTGCCGCAATAGCTGTATCATATTTTATATCAACCCTAATAGATGAAAAAATAGGGGGGATGACAGGGGATACCTGCGGGGCAATTACTGAAATAAGCCAAATAATATTTATGATAACGGTACTTTTCTTAAAGGGATAGTTATGATATACTTAGTTCGCCACGGGGAGTCACAGGCAAATATCAGCAAGAGATTCAGCGGTATTACGGATGTTGAACTTACCGAAAGAGGTGCCTTGCAGGCGGCAAGGGCAGGACGGAAACTAAAGGATGAAAAAATAGACCATATTTTTTCAAGCCCCTTAAAAAGGGCAAAAAATACGGCTGAAATCATTGCAGATGAAATAGGTTTCAACAAAAAAGACATTATAATTGATAACAGCCTTACGGAAGTTAATTTCGGCATTTTTGAAAACCTTAAATGGGAAGAAATTGTAGATATGTATGCCGATGAAATAGAAAGCTGGATAAAATTTAAGCATAAATATAAATTCCCTAAGGGGGAAGGCTATGATGATATTATTAACAGGGTATCATTTTTTATGGAAAAGGTGCCAGACAATTCATTGATTTCGACCCATTACGGGGTTATCCAGGGGATACTCTTGTATCTTAAGATAGCTGATGATGACAGCTTGTGGAATTATGAAATTTCTAATTGCGATATATTCGTAATAAATAACAAAAAAATTGACAGGATAATTAAATGTTGATTTAAAATCTTTTGATTTTATATATAAAATAAACATAACATCTATGGAGGAAATAATATGAATGTATTAGTAATTAACTGCGGCAGTTCATCATTGAAGTATCAGTTGATTAATATGGATGATGAATCTGTTTTAGCCAAAGGTCTGGTTGAAAGAATCGGAATTGAAGGCAGTTTATTGAAACACGAAAAAACGGGAATGGACAAATTGATCATTGAAGAACCTTTAAAGACCCACAAGGAAGCGATCAATCTTGTTCTGAAAACATTGCTTGATGAAAAATACGGAGCAGTGAAATCTTTGGACGAAATTGATGCCGTAGGGCACAGGGTGGTTCACGGCGGCGAAAAATTTGCATCTTCGGTTTTAATTGACGACGAAGTGATTGAAGCCATGAAGGAATGCATAGGTTTGGCACCCCTTCACAATCCACCCAACATCATTGGTATTGAAGCCTGCAAGGATTTATTGCCTGATGTACCCATGGTAGGAGTATTTGATACTGCATTCCATCAGACGATGCCTCCTGTATCCTTCATATATCCTTTGCCCTATGAGTTATACGAAAACTTAAAAATCAGAAGATATGGGTTCCACGGAACTTCACATAAATATGTATCCGAAAGAGTTGCCCAGATTACGGGAAAGAGCCTGGAAGGAACAAAAATTATTACCTGCCACCTGGGAAACGGTGCAAGCCTGACAGCAATAAAAGATGGAAAGTCCTTTGATACTTCAATGGGAATGACTCCTCTGGAAGGTTTGGTAATGGGAACAAGATGCGGAGACATAGACCCTGCAATAGTGACCTTCTTGATGACGAAACAAGGCATGACAGCTGAAGAAGTTGATAATTTAATGAACAAAAAATCGGGAGTATTGGGTATTTCCGGCGTTTCCAACGATTTCAGGGACATTGAAGCTGAAGCTGAAAAAGGCAATATGAGAGCTAAGTTAGCCCTTGATAAGTTTGCATATACCGTTAAAAAGTATATAGGCTCATATGCTGCAGCTATGGGTGGTTTGGATTACCTTGTATTCACTGCCGGCCTTGGAGAAAATTCAGCTCCTGCAAGAAAACAGGTATGTGAAGGCTTAGAATTCTTAGGTGTTGAAATAGATGAAGAAAAGAACAACATAAGGGGAAAAGAAGCCGAAATTTCCAAAGACGGGTCCAGGGTAAGAGTATTCGTTATTCCTACAAATGAGGAACTGATGATTGCAAGGGATACTAAGGAATTAACCAGCAAATAAAGAAAAAATATTACCTTGACAAATATTTTCTTTTTTCATATAATTAACTCTGCAATTTAAGGGTGGTATTATGTTACTTAAAATCAATAAATTTTTGTCATCTGATGATGTGTCCTTAAAAGTGAATGAGAGTTTTACAATAGATGATGAAGAATTCTTAAAAGAAACACGTCTTGACAAAAATGTTTTAATAACCGGCGAGATATATAGAATTAAAGATTCATTAACATTTTCAGGCAAATTGGAATATGTAATAACCGTTGAATGTGCCAGGTGTTTAAAAGAGTTCGACAAAAAAATTGAAACTAAATTTTTGGCTGACCTGGTAGAAGAGGAAGATATGGAATCCGACAACCTTCAAATGGTTATAACAGACGGAACCATTAAGATGGATGAAGCAATCAAACAGTTGATTTATTTGTCCATGCCCATGAAATCATTGTGCCGGGATGACTGTAAAGGAATATGCCCTAATTGCGGAGTTAATTTAAATGAAGAAACATGTAAATGCGAAAACAGCATAACAGATCCCAGGTTTGATAAGTTGAAGGACCTGTTGAAATAAGGAGGTGTAAAGATGGCAGTACCAAAGAGAAAAACTTCCAAGGCCCGAAGAGATTCAAGAAGAGCAGCCAACGCAAAACTTACTGTTCCTAATACTGTGGAATGTCCACAATGTCACGAACAAAAGCTACCTCACCGAGTATGTCCGGCATGCGGATACTATGACGGTAAAGAAGTGGTGGCTGTTGAATAAAGTAAGGCTATAAAAATAGTGCCGTGCACTATTTTTTTATTGCAAAACAAATATTACTGCTATATACTATTTCATGAGTACATGTAACAGAGGTGGATATGATAATTGCAATAGATGCCATGGGGGGAGACAATGCGCCCCAGGCTCTTGTCAAGGGTAGTATAGAGGCAAGGGATGAATACAATTTAAATATTGTTTTAGCCGGAAAAGAAAAGGAAATCAAAAAAATATTGGAAAAAAACACATCAAATTTCAATAATATCGAAATCCTTGACGCGGAAGATATAATTACAAATGACGATAAACCAGTCCTTGCTATAAGACGTAAGAAAGAGTCTTCAATGGTTAAAGCCTTGTATGCGGTCAAGGAAGGCAGGGCCGATGCTTTAGTTTCTGCAGGCAGCACGGGTGCCTTTTTAAGCGGGGGAACCCTTATTATAGGCAGGATTGAAGGAATTGAAAGACCTGCAATAGGATCCTTGATACCCGATATGTCGGGGGGCTTGTTTTTATTGATAGATTCCGGCGCAAACGTAGATTCAAAACCACAGTTTTTGTATGATTTTGCCCTTATGGGCCATATTTACATGAAAAGAGTAATGAATATCACCTCTCCCAGGATTGCCCTGGCTAATATAGGCACGGAAAAGACTAAGGGGGATAAGCTGACCCTTGAAACATATAAATTGCTGGAAGATTCAAATATTTCCATAAACTTTGTAGGAAACCTTGAAGCGAGAGACTTGCTCAGGGGAAAGGCTGATATTGTCGTGTGTGACGGGTTTACGGGAAACATGATATTGAAAACCATAGAAGGAACAGCCTTAGAGCTTATGAGGGGCCTGAAAGAAGAAATCATGTCCAGTTTCAGGACTAAAATAGGCGGTGCCCTGATAAAACCGGCACTTAAGAATTTCAAAAGCAAATTGGATTATTCGGAGCATGGGGGTGCACCCTTCCTGGGAGTGAAAGCCCCTCTGATAAAGGCCCACGGCAGTTCAGATGCCAAGGCCGTTAAAAATGCCATACGCCAGGCAAAAATCTGCGTTGAAAGCAAGGTGAATGAATTAATCGAAGAGAGCATGACGAGGAGGTGATTATATGTTTGAAAGAATCAGAGAATTGGTTGCAGAGAAGGTCGGTATTGATCCTGAAGATATAACGCCGGATACATCCTTTGCAGACGATTTGGATGCGGATTCAATAACACTTTTTGAATTGATAATGGCAATAGAAGACGAATTCGACATAGAAGTTGATGATGAAAGCATTGAAAAAATCGAAACAGTCGGAGACATTGTAAAATATTTGGAAGAGATAAATAATTAAAGAGGTATGGGGACACTGTATCGGGGCATTCCTTTAAGAATCGACCCCATAGCATAGATGTACTATAAGATGTGTCCTCTTTCCTTTTTTGGATATTCTGAAGGGGTCCTTGAGGGGAGGGAAAAAATGAATAAAGACAGGATTCATGAGTTCGAAAAGATTATTAATTATGCATTTAATAACATTAAACTGCTGGAAAATTCCCTTACGCACAGTTCATATTCAAACGAGGATAAGGCCTATAACAAGATAAATAACGAAAGGCTTGAATTTTTGGGAGATGCGGTTCTTAGCATTTCCGTGAGTCGCTTCATTTATGACCAATTCCCGGATTATCCCGAAGGTGAGCTGACCAAATTGAGGGCCCGGGTGGTATGCGAGGATACCTTGAGCTTAGTGGCCGAAAAACTAAATTTAGGCCAATATCTCCTCCTGGGCAAAGGAGAGGAAGCATCAGGAGGAAGGGAAAGAAAGTCCATACTGGCGGATGCTCTTGAAGCTGTCATAGCTGCCATATACTTAGACGGAGGCTACAAGGAAGCCGAAAAATTCGTACTGGTTCATTTAACCGAGTATATAAAAACAGCCGTTAAGGGAAAAATCGTAACGGATTACAAGTCCTATCTCCAGGAATATTATCAAAGCAGGAGCCAGAACTGCAAAATAAGATACATAGTGGAAAAGGAAGAAGGGCCCGACCATGAAAAGGTATTTCATGTAAATGTGATGATCAATAAAAGCGTGGTCGGAAAAGGAGTGGGAAAGAACAAGAAAATTGCTGAGCAGAATGCCGCCAGAGATGCACTTATAAAAGAAGGGCACTTAGATGAATAAAAAAGTAAAAATAATCCCAATTTTTGTACCACATGCAGGTTGCCCAAACAAGTGTGTTTTCTGCAACCAAAGGAGGATCACAGGCCGGAAGGATGACAAGATTGATGGGGTATATGTAAGAAATAGGGTTGAAAAATATATAAAAACCATAGATAAGGATACATATGTGGAAGTGGCATTTTTTGGGGGGTCATTTACCGCCATCGATCCTCAAATCCAAAAGGATCTCTTGATGGCTGCCAGGCTTTACAAGGATTCGGGAATCATAAAAAGAATCAGGTGCTCCACAAGGCCGGATGCCATAAATGAAGAGATATTAAGGCTGCAAAAAGAATATGGCATGGATATAATTGAATTAGGTATACAGAGTCTGGATGATGATGTATTGATTAAGTCAAACCGAGGCCACAACAAGAGCCAATCACTATCAGCGAGCCGCTTGATAAAGGAGCACGGATTTATTTTAGGTCACCAGATAATGCCGGGACTTCCGGGAAGCACCAGGGAAAAGGACTTAAAAACATGCCTGGAGTCCATAGAAATGAAACCTGACATGGTTCGAATCTATCCTACCTTAGTGATTAAGGATACGGACCTCTATGACATGTACTTAGAGGGCTCCTATAAGCCCCTGACCTTGGAAGAGGCTATAGAATTGTCGGCTTATATCTACAGTCTATACAGAATAAATGATATAAATGTTATAAGAATAGGACTTCAAAATACCGAATCCGTAAATGAAAATGAGGATGTAATAGCAGGACCTTTTCATCCTGCTTTCAGGCAGCTGGTTGAAGATAGAATCTTCCTGTTTGCCTTGAAATCCCAATTAAGCAAGCTTAACATGGAAGATATTTTAGAGGGCATTGTAATTCATGCGCCCCAGGAACTCATGAGCAATCTGGCAGGACAAAAAAGGAATAATGTCAATAAGCTGAAAGAAATATTTTCAATCAAAGATATATCCTTTAAGATGAAAAATAATGATATAATTGATATATACGGTAAGAATAAGAAATTATGCTCCTTTAGCAATAAAGATGTTTTTCAAAATTATTTAACCATGCAATCGGAGGATTTATGTATTTAAAAAAAATTTATGTAAACGGATTTAAATCCTTTGCCGAAAAAACGGAAATAGATGTGGAAAAAGGCATTACAGCCATTGTGGGGCCCAACGGAAGCGGCAAAAGCAATATTTCCGATGCCATTAAATGGGTTTTGGGCGAGCAAAGCGCAAAAACCCTTAGAGGGGGCAAGATGGATGACGTAATCTTTGCAGGAACCGAAAAGAGATTACCTTTGGGCTATGCCGAAGTCAGGCTTGTTTTTGACAATGAATCAGGAATAATACCTCTTGAATACAAGGAAGTGGCAATCAGCCGCAAACTATACAAGAGCGGCGAAAGCGAATACTACATAAACAAACAACAGTGCAGGCTCAAGGATATCAGGGAGCTTTTCATGGATACGGGAATAGGAAGAGAGGGTTATTCCTTTATAGGTCAAGGCAGGGTGGAAGACATTTTAAGTCCCAATTCGGATGTAAGAAGACAAGTTTTTGAAGAAGCCTCCGGAATAGTAAAATATAAGGTGAGAAAAGAAGAATCCGAAAGAAAGCTGGAAAAAACAAGATTAAATCTGGAAAGAACCGAAGACATAATAGGAGAACTTAGGGAAAGACTCGATCCTCTTTGCGAGCAAAGCGAAAAGGCACAAAAGTATATTGAAATCAGGGACAAACTAAAAAAGCATGAATTAAATTATTTGTGCCACGAATACGAAAAGCACAGCCAGGTCCTGGCAGCGCTGAAGAACCAAAGAGACACAGCTCTGGAAGAAAAGCTGAGGCTTCAAAAAAGAAGAGACAACTATACAGAAATTATTGAAGATAAAAAAGAAAAAATCAAGGACCTTGAAAATAAAATAAGTGAAACAGAAAAAATAAGAGAGTCGAAGATTAAAGAATTAGAGAATTACAATTCGCTAATCCAGGTTCACAAGGAAAAAAAGGCCCTTTATGCCTCAAATATAGAAAATGTTAAAAATGAAATAAATGCTCTTGAAAAGAGGAATTTGGACCTGGCCGAGGCCATCAATGCCCTGATCCAGGAAAAAACATCCCTTGAAGAGGCTTACAAGAAGGATAAGGAAAAGTATGAATTGCTGGATTCCAATATAAAGGAATACAAAAAAGAAATGGATGTCCTGGTCCAGGAGATTGAAAGGCAAAAAAACGAGCTTTTTGAACTTCATAAGGAAATCAACAAAATAAATTCAAAGAAGAATACCATTGAATCTTTTATAAAAAACAATAATGACAGGATCAAGCAATTATCCCAGGAAGTCAATTCAGAAGAAGAAGAAAGACAAAAAAGGACCGAAATTATAAATAAGCTTCTTGAGGAGCAAAGCATTATAGAAGAAGATTTGAGTCAGAAAAAGGCAGAGCTTGAAAATGCATATCTTGCTTTGAAACAGGCGTCAACAGATAAAGAAAGCCTGAATACGGACCTTTCCAGGCTAAGCGAAGATTATAACGGAACCATGTCCAAAATGAACATACTTTCCAACATGGAAGCATATTACGAGGGCTACTATAAAAGCGTAAAGACCCTGATGAACAACAAGGACAAGGAGCCGGTATTAAAGACCATATTGGGTACGGTGGCTGATGTCATAAGGACGGAAAAAGAATATGAAACCGCCGTGGAAATGGCCTTGGGGTCAGCAGTACAGAATATTATAGTAAACACTGACTCTGAAGCTGAAGCAATCATAGAATATTTGAAAGAAAAGAAAATAGGGAGGGTTACTTTTCTTCCCATCAACCTGCTTTCGGAAAGGACTTTGAACCAGGCCGAAAGTGATGTGCTTAAGGAAAAGTGTGTTATTGACACGGCAGACAAGTTGGTTAAAACAAGTCCAAAATTCCAGGGAGTAATTAAAAACCTCCTGGGAAGGATTATCATTGTGGACAAGCTTGAAAACGGCTTTAGAATATCAAGAAAATTAGGTAATAGCGTCAAAATTGTCACTCTCCAGGGAGAGGTTATAAATCCGGGCGGCTCGGTTACAGGCGGCCATATTAACGCAAGCCTGGGTCTCTTGGGAAGAAAGAGGGAAATTGAAGAATTAAAAGTTCATCTGGAAGACTTGTCTCAAAAAATAAAAGAAAAGAATGATTCGCTGAAGACAGTGAATGAAAAAATTACGGAATACAACTCTTTAACTGAAGAAATCAAAAATATCATCGGTGAAAAAAATACCCGTTATGAGATGAACAGGTCCAAAATAAGGATGCTGTCGGAGCAAAACGAAAAAACTCTGTCGGCCATCGTCAAATATAGGGAAGAAATTGAATTCATCCGGAAGGAAAAGGAAAAACATGAGGAGGATGTAGTTTTACTGAACAAGGAAACGGAAAAGCTGAAATCCTTTATCGAAGAAAAGGAAAAGGCAATCGAAAAGGCTATAGAACAAAATGATTCCTATAAGGTAAAACATGATGAATACAACAATACTATTTCCATGCAAAGGGACCAGGTTTCAGGAATCATTCAAAATATCAGGCTTATAGAAGAAAAAATCAAGAACAGTCATATGGAAATCGAAAGAAACAATGAGGCAAGGAAACTTAAGGAAGAAAGTTTGTCCGGCCTTGACAGGGAGATTAAGGCAGCCCGGGAGGCAATCGATGAATATGCAGGTAAAGCAGGTGTTTTAGAAGAAGAAATAAAGGCAATCAACGAAAACTATGCCAAAGAAAAAGAAATTCTCAGAAACAGCCAGGATGAAATTTACGAATACCAAGGCAAGATAAATGAGTCAAACAAGCTTATAACCGAAATTCTTGACGATGAAATCAAGTTGAACGTAAAAATTGAAAGGGAAAGCACAAAATTAGAAGATATTTCGGCAAAACTATGGGAAGACTATGAAATAAACTATGCCATGGCGCTTAAATACAAGGATGACAGCATAAGCCAGACGAAACTTTACAGTGAAGTCAATTCATGCAAAAAGGCCCTGAAAGAATTAGGGAATGTAAACTTGGACTCCATTGAAGAATACAAGGAGGTCAAAAAAAGATATGAATTTTTGACAAACCAGCAAAAAGACCTGACAGATGCCATTGACCACCTGAATCAGGTGATTAAGGAGCTTGAAATTCAAATGAAGGATAAATTCCTGGAGGAATTCTCCAGCATAAGGGCAAAATTCGGCCAAGTATTCAGGAAGCTGTTCAATGGAGGCAACGGGGACATATATTTGGAAAATGAAGAAGATGCCTTAAACAGCAACATAGAAATCACGGTTCAGCCCCCGGGCAAAAAATTAAGCAAATTATCCTTGCTATCCGGAGGCGAAAAGGCGCTTACAGCCATTGCCCTATTGTTTGCAATATTAAAAACAAAGCCCACTCCTTTCTGCGTGTTGGATGAAATAGAATCATCTCTTGATGATTTGAATATTTACAGGTTTTCTCAATATTTAAAGGAATTTTCAAAGGAGACCCAATTCATCGTTATAACCCACAGAAAAGGGACCATGGAATATGCGGATACCTTATACGGGGCAACTATGGAAGAAAAGGGTGTTACAAAAATAGTATCTCTGAAATTGGCAGATGCAATTTAACCCCAATAACTTAGGGAGGAAGCAATGAATAAGGAGAATAAAAGTTTTTTTGCAAAACTTAAAGAAGGGTTGACCAAGACCAAGAAAAGTCTTACCCAACAAATCGAGAGTGTCATTTTTCAACATAAAAAAATAGATGACGTCTTCCTTGACGAATTGGAAGAAATACTGATAACATCCGACATGGGTGTTGAAACGACTATGGACATTATCGAATACATCAAGGAAGAAACAAAGGAGAGAAAATTAGAAGACAGCCTGGAAATTAAAGCTATAATCAAAGAATACCTTGTAAACCTGCTCAAGGAAAATGAAAGTCCCGAGGCAAGCGACAAGCAAAGGGTAATCCTGATTGTAGGGGTAAATGGAGTGGGGAAAACTACCTCCATTGGAAAAATTGCATACAGGTTGAAGCAGTCCGGCAAAAAGGTTATTGTGGCTGCCGCGGATACCTTCAGGGCTGCAGCCGTGGACCAGCTCAAGGAATGGTGCCGGAGGGCAGATGTAGATATTATAGCCTCGGAACAAGGCTCAGACCCGGGAGCTGTAGTTTTTGACGCAATACAGGCAGCCAAGGCAAGGAAAGCGGACATATTGATATGTGATACGGCAGGCAGGCTTCACAACAAGCAAAACCTCATGAAGGAGCTCAGCAAAATCTTTAAGATAATTGACAAGGAGTTCAGCGAAGCCCACATTGATGTTTACCTGGTAATTGATGCCACTACAGGTCAAAACGGTATCGTTCAAGCCAAGATGTTTAAAGAGGCATGCAATATTAACGGTTTGATATTGACCAAACTGGACGGGACTGCAAAGGGGGGCATAGTCTTCCCCATTGTTAATGAGCTTAAGATACCTATTAAGTATGTGGGTGTTGGAGAAGGCATAGACGACCTACAGGATTTTGACCCCCAAGAATTCGTGAATGCTATTTTTGAATAAAGGTTTAACATAAAAAATAAAAATAATAAAAATATCCGCTCACGGTTTCGGACACGAATAATTCTAAAGCTCATTCCGGCTAAAAATCCTACAGCTTGCGAACTCGCTCCGCTCAAACAACGCAAGCTGTTTAACGGATTTTTAACCTTCATTCGCTAAGAATTATTATCGTGTCCTGCAAATGTTCGCTTGATATTTTTATTATTTTTTTACGATCCGGTGTTAATATCCATTTACTGTTTAGCTTTATGATAAAAAACTATTGACAAAATCATCCGGATGCGGTAAAATGCACTGTCAAGCAAAATACTTTACAGAGGTTGAGATGTCGGAGAAAAATTTTATCTATAGCATCCTGTATGACTACTATGGTAATTTGCTGAAAGAAAACCAGGCCAACATAATAGACATGTATTAAAATTTGGATTACAGCTTGTCAGAAATAGCCGAAGAAATGAACATCAGCAGGCAGGGAGTCCATGATGCCTTAAAAAGAGCCGAAAAAAACCTCGAAGCCTATGAGGAGAAGATAAAGCTTCATGACAAGTATATTAAATACAGCCAGGCAGTGGAAAACATCATAAATTTATCTTCAGGGATAAATGATGAAAAGTATAAAGACATCGTTGAAAAAATAAAACATGAAGCCGCAAAAATAATTAATGAGGGTTAAAAATGTTTGAAAATTTATCCGATAAACTGCAGAATGCATTGAAAAAGCTGAGAGGCAAGGGGAAATTAACCGAAAAGGACATTGACCTTGCCATGAAAGAAATCAAGATGTCCCTTCTTGAGGCTGATGTTAACTTTAAGGTTGTGAAAGCCTTCATTAACAGCGTAAAAGAAAGGTCCCTGGGAACCGAAGTAATGGAAAGCTTGACACCAGGCCAACAGGTGGTAAAAATAGTCCATGAAGAATTGACGGAAATAATGGGCCGGGGCGAAAGCAGGCTGAACTTCAACTCAAACGGCATAAGTTACTTTATGATGTGCGGTCTTCAGGGAGCAGGGAAAACCACCGCCACCGGAAAACTTGCAAGGAAGCTTAAAAAGGAAGGCAGGAGGCCCTTGTTGGTGGCCTGCGACATTTACAGGCCTGCTGCAATCAAGCAGCTTAAGGTGGTTGGAGAAAGCGTAGGGGTTCCAGTATTCGAAATGGGGGATAAGGTCTCTCCCGTAAAAATCGCCAGGGAAGCCATGAGCCATGCCATGAAGCAGGGCAACGACGTGGTAATATTAGATACGGCAGGAAGACTTCACATAGATGAAGAATTGATGGATGAATTGGTTGAAATAAAAGAAACCGTCAAACCTCATGAAATACTCTTGCTGGTGGATGCAATGACAGGCCAGGATGCGGTAAAGGTTGCGGAAACCTTCAACTCTTACCTGGATATCACCGGAGTAATCCTTACCAAGGTTGATGGAGACGCAAGGGGAGGAGCTGCCCTGTCCATAAGAAAAGTAGTGGATAAGCCTATCAAGTTTGTGTCTGTAGGGGAGAAAATGGACCAGCTTGAAACATTTCATCCGGACAGGATGGCATCCAGAATCTTGGGTATGGGTGATGTCCTTTCAATTATAGAAAAAGCCCAGGATGCTTTTGATGAAAAACAGGCCTTAGAGCTTCAAAAGAAGCTAAAAACCCAAGACTTCAATTTGGAAGACTTCCTGGCCCAGCTTCAGCAGATGAAAAACATGGGCCCATTGGATGAAATCCTGGAAATGGTTCCGGGTATAGGAGGCAAGAAAAAGCTGAAGGGCCTAAAAATTGATGAAAAAGAATTGGTATATACCGAAGCCATCATTCAATCCATGACTAAGAAGGAAAGGATGAACCCTTCAATTATAAACGGCAGCAGAAGAAAAAGGATAGCAGCCGGAAGCGGGACATCGGTACAAAGAGTCAATGCTTTATTAAAGCAGTATGAAGAGATGAAAAAAATGATGAAAAAATTCCAGGCACTGGGTGCAGGGAAGAAGAAAGGCGGCTTCGGCGGTATGGGCGGATTTAAACTGCCTTTCTAAGAGCTGGAAATAGGAATTTTCCTTTTTCATATAAAATACGGGGATAATAAAATGTAACCCCACACATTAATTACAAGGAGGTGACAGAATGTCAGTAAAAATCAGATTAAAAAGAATGGGTTCCAAAAAGAAACCTTTCTACAGAATAGTAGTTGCAGATTCACGTTCTCCCAGAGATGGTCGTTTCATCGAAGAAATAGGATATTACAATCCTGTATCGGATCCGAAGGTTGTGAAAATCAACGACGAAAGTGCGATTAAATGGCTGAATAACGGTGCAAAACCAACAGATACCGTTAACATGCTTTTCAAAAATAACGGAATCTATGAAAAAAGAGATGAAAACAAGTAAGAGGTGATATCATGGGTGAATTAGTAGAATATATAGCAAAATCACTTGTTGACAATCCCGACATGGTGGAAGTCAATGAAGTAGAAGGCAGTCAATCACTGATAATTGAATTGAAAGTAGCTCCCGATGATATGGGTAAAGTTATCGGAAAACAAGGCAGAATAGCAAAGGCGATAAGAACCGTTGTAAAAGCTGCTGCCACAAAGGATAACAAGAGAGTTATTGTCGAAATAATTCAATAACCTTATTGAGGCAAGATGATGGATTATATTAAAGTTGGCAAAATAGTTAAAACCCACGGGGTCAAAGGTTATGTGAAGTGCATACCAATGACCGATGATTTGGAAAGATTCCAGGAACTAAAATATGTCTACACGGAAAAAGACCATAAGAAGCGCACCATCTATGATGTGTGGTACCAAAAAGGGATGGTTTATCTTAAACTGGAAGCTATTGATGATATGGATACGGCAGAAAAATTTAAGGACACCTACATATCCATACTTGAAGACCAGTTGAGAGAGCTTCCCGAAGATTCCTACTATCTGTTCGATTTGGAGGGAATGGATGTGTACTCCACCGAGGGTGAGCATATGGGGAAGATTTCCGAAATCTATCAAACCGGAGCCAACGATGTATATGAAGTAAAAAGCAAGGACAGGAAATTTTTAATACCCGCTGTCAAGGGTGTTGTTAAATCAGTCGACGTTCAAGAAAAAAAAATGATAATAAATGTTATCGAAGGGTTGCTTGAATGAGGTTTGAGATAATAACTTTATTTCCGGAATTGATTGAAGTTTACAGAAGCAACGGGATAATCGGCAGGGCCGTGGAAAACAAGTTGTTTGAGCTTGAGTACGTGCTCTTGAGGGATTATTCCGAAGATAAGCATAAAAGAGTGGATGATTATCCTTATGGCGGCGGTCCGGGCATGCTGTTGAAGCCGGAACCTATGTTCAGAGCTTTGGATTCCATCAAAAGACATAATTCATATGTAATATATTTATCACCAAAAGGCTCTTTGTTTAATCAAAGCAAGGCAAAAGAATTATCAAGCAAAGAGCATATAATACTGATTCCGGGACATTATGAAGGTATAGACCAAAGGATTATCGACAAGTATGTCGATGAGGAAATATCCGTTGGGGATTATGTTTTAACAAGCGGAGAGCTGCCTGCCCTGGTGATAGTTGATGCTGTAGGAAGGCTGCTTAAAGGAGTTTTGGGGTCGGATGAATCTGCGAAGGAAGAATCCCACAGCCAAAATCTCTTGGAATATCCCCAGTACACAAGACCGGAAAGCTACGAAGGTATGGATGTACCTGAAATATTGTTGTCCGGTCATCACAAAAATATTGAAGAGTGGCGCCTTTTTAAAGCTATAGAAATTACTTTAAAAAGACGGCCGGATATGATAAAGGACAGGAGTATAATTGAAAAGTACGAGGAATTAGCAAAAAAATTCAAATAAAGCTTGTATAGGCAATAATCCGTGTGCTATAATCAACTGATTATACCTGGTCCTCTGAACTGCAAAGTAGACTTAAATGAAGGGAGGTATAGGAATGGACTTGATAAAAGTTATAGAAAATGAACAAATTAAGGAAGTAACACCTTTTGATGTTGGAGATACCATAAAGGTTCATGTAAAGGTAAAAGAAGGAAACAGGGAAAGAATTCAGATATTTGAAGGTATCGTAATTAAAAAACAAGGCGAAAGCAACAGGGCAACTTTTACCGTGAGAAAAATTTCTTACGGAGTCGGAGTTGAAAGAACCTTCCCTATTCATTCACCTAAGATAGAAAAAATTGAAGTGGTAAGAAAAGGTAAAGTAAGACGTGCTCGTTTGTTCTATTTGAGAGAAAGAACAGGTAAGGCTACAAAAGTTAAAGAATCAAGACAATATTAATTTAATTGAGGACGTTAGTCCTCAATTTTTGTCTTAATTTATGAGACCTGCCCATCATGAATAAAAATGTGCACCAATGAGAGGTATATATGAATATTAACTGGTATCCCGGACATATGAAAAAAACAAAGGAACTCCTGAAGGAAAATATTAAATTAGTCGATTTAATCATCGAGGTGGTGGATGCAAGGATTCCATACAGCAGCAAAAATCCTGACTTAGACAGCTTGTTCAGGGATAAGAAAAGGCTGATAGTGTTAAATAAATATGATTTGGCAGACCCCGGGATTAATAAGCTGTGGGAAGACCACTACAAGGCCAGGGGCTGGTCAGCCGTCCTATATAATTCAACAAACAACAGGGAATTAAATAAATTAAACAAGGCCATAGGGGATGCCACAAAGGATATCATTGAAAGATACAAAAAAAGGGGATTATTGAACAAAACCATAAGAGCAATGGTTGTGGGCATTCCCAATGTGGGCAAATCAACCCTTATTAATTCCCTGGCCAAAAAGAAAAGCGCAAAAACCGGAAACATGCCCGGAATTACAAAGGGCAAGCAGTGGATCCGCCTGCAGGGTGGTATTGATTTATTGGATACTCCCGGAATCTTGTGGCCTAAGTTTGATGATGAAGAATGCGCATTGAACCTCGCTTTTACAGGGGCAATTAAGGATGATGTCCTGGTGCTGGAGGAAATTGCCCTGAAATTTGTCCTCAGGATGCAGGAAATGGGAAAAGAAAGGGCCATACTTGAAAAATACGGTATAGAGGCAGGGGAAAAACCCCTGGATATTTTGGACAACATAGCCCACAAAAAAGGCTTTTATATAAATAAGAGCGACATTGACTACTTAAGAGTTGCAAATTTGTTGCTTAGGGACTTCAGGGCAGGCAGGCTGGGCAGGATAAGCCTGGAAGATCCGAGGAGAATTCATGATGCTTAAAATAGAACAGGACCTTTGGGACAAGGGATATAATTACATAGCATGCATTGATGAAGTAGGGAGAGGATGCTTGGCAGGCAGCCTTGTAACCTGTGCAATTATCATGCCCAAGGGCTTGCTTATCGAAGGTGTCAATGATTCCAAACAGCTTACTCCCAAAAAAAGAGAAGTCTTGTACGACATAATTCTGGATGCTGCTTTGGCCTGGGGGATAGGGGAATTGGACTGGACCCAGGTTGATGAATACAATGTAAAGAATGCCACAAAGCTTGCAATGGTACAAGCTGTAGAAAACTTAAGGGATAAGGAAGGAAAGAAAATAGTTCCGGATTATATCCTAGTTGATGCAGAAAAGCTCAATATTGCCATACCTCAATTAAACATAATCCATGGAGATGCAAGATGTCACGGAATAGCAGCTGCATCCATAGTGGCCAAGGTAACCAGGGACAGGCAGATGGATGAAATGCATAAATTGTATCCTCAATATAAATTTGACAAGAACAAAGGTTACGGCACCAAGGTACATATAGAAGCCCTTCTTGAATACGGGCCCTGCCAAATACACAGGAAGACCTTCATTAAGAAAATCCTCGACAGAAACCAGCAGCTTAGCTTCATATAGCTTGCTTTGTCATACTGAGAACAACATTTCATCCTGAGCGACAGCGAAGGAACTCATGGGATTCTTCGGTTTGAAGCACTTAGAATGATACCAGCTGTCATCCTGAGCGACAGCGAAGGATCTTATGGATTCTTCGAGCAAAAGCCCTCAGAATGACATAATTAAGAATAATTTAATCATCGGCATTATTTGACTCAGTCAAATAATGCTTTTTTATTTGTCGATAAAAATATATCGTTAATCAATAAAAAAATATTGACATACATAAAATACCTGCTATAATGAAAATATGATAATAATTCTATGGAGGATTTTATGTATCAGAAGAGTATTGTTCATTACATGACTAAAATAAGCATCGATATTCTTTTTATTACGGCAATAATTTGCTGTATGCTGGTTCCTTTTTCATCAAACTGGCTCTACCTTTATTTTGGAATAGGTGATTCCCAAGCCCTGTTTGTAAAGATAATCCTCTTGACATCAGGTTTGACCTGCGTATACATTTTGTGGCAGCTTAAGGTCATATTTAAAACCTTGCTCAAGGGCAACCCTTTCATACATGCCAATGTATCCTGTTTAAGAAAAATTGCTCTTGCCTGTTTAGGCATTGCTCTTATCTATCTGGTAAAAATGTTTGTTATGCCTACGATTTCAACTATTGTCATAATAGTGATATTTGTTGTGGCTTGCTTGTTATGCCTGACCTTAAAGGATTTATTCAAGCAATCCATCTATTATAAAGATGAAAACGACTTAACGGTTTAGGAGGGATAATGTGGCTATAATTGTACAGCTTGATGTAATGATGGCTAAAAGAAAGATAGGCCTGATGGAATTGGCTGAAAAAATAAATATCACTCCTGCCAATCTTTCGATACTTAAGAATAACAAGGCAAAGGCAATACGGTTTTCAACCCTGGATGAGATCTGCAAGGCTCTTAATTGCCAACCTGGAGACATTCTTGAATATAGGGAGGAAGAAGATGGAGAAGAAAATTAAAGTTAGCTTGTCCGTTTACGGCATTATTTCAGCCTTGTCATTTATTTATCTGATACTTGCCGACAGCCCTCCCGGTATAGGTATACCAACGTTCTTTGTAATTCAATCCGCCATGTTATATTACATTGGCCTGAACAACAAAGGATGGGTCAACTTAAAGGGATTATTCATGCTGGTTCCCATGTTCATCATTGCATTGAACAATTTTATAAGCGCTAACTACATGATGATGCCCACAAATTTTTTGGCTCTAGCATTTCTGTATAGTATCATGTTTTTACTGCTGAGGAACAACATAAATGTAATGAAATTAAAAATACTTGATGTTTTAAAAACCCTGGTTAATATTTTCGAGCCTGTCATCAATTTTATGGTTCCCTTTAAATGGATGGCTGAAAGGCGGCAGAACAAAGATAAGAATATCCTTGCCAGAAGGATCTTGTTGGGAATAGCAATTACCGTTCCGACCGTCATATTTCTTGTAACCATGTTGTCACAGGCCGATTTGGTCTTTAACAACAGCTTCATGGTTTTTAATAAATGGTTAAAAAAATTGTTTGAAGAGGTTAACATTCCCAAAATTATAGTCGGAACCTTTGCAGGCTTATACTTATTCGGCCATTTATACTCGGTCTTTAAAAATGAGGACAGCTTAGCGGACATGATTTCTTATAAGAATGATAATTTAAGCCGCTTTAAGGGGGATTTAGTCGTATTGAACATATTATTGACATCCATACTGGTGATCTACACTATATTTATTGCAATTCAGTTTAAATATTTGTTTTCCGGGGGGACTCTGCCATATGGGCTCACATATTCGGAATATGCCAGACGAGGATTCTTTGAGCTTGTATTCCTGAGTTTATTGAATATAGGTTTAATACTGCTTACAAGCTACTTGTTAAGAGACAAAATTTATGAGGATAAAAACAAGTGGGCCTTATTTACCCGGCTTATGCTCATTTACCTGTGCCTGGTTACGGGGATATTGCTGGTATCCTCATATTACAGGATGTATCTTTACGACGGTGCCTACGGCTTCACAAGGTTGAGAGTCCTTGTATATATATTCCTCTTTTTTGAAGCTTTAGGTCTGATAGCTACTTTAACCTACATTATCAGGCACAATTTCAATATATTTGCCGTATATGCCGCTCTCGGGCTTGCATTTTACCTGACATTAAATCTTGTAAGGATTGATGAAATCATCGCCAAAAGAAATGTTGACATGTATTTTAGCGGCCAGGCGGAAGAAATTGATATCGATTATTTATTGACCTTGTCCCAGGACACCCTGCCTCAAATAGCAAGGTTGGCTGACAGCAAGGTTCAGATATTGACAAGAACAAAAGCATTGAATTACCTGGAAGATATAAGGGAAATCTACAATATGAGGGAAGACAGCTGGCTGAGCTACAACTTATCAGTTGAAAGAAACAAGGCAATCTTGAATGAGATTATGCAACCATAAATCTGAAGGAATAAAATGAAAAGAAGTGTCTTCAATCTGTCAAAGTTATTGTTATATATCGGTATCGGAATTTGCCTAAGTCCTGTAGTATTGTATTGGATCATACATGGCTCCTATGAAAGGTATATGAAGATAATTGAAGGACCTTTTCCCTTAAGCAGTTTTGGGGGAGGGCCCTTTCAATTGTTTATGTATTTCTTCTTAGCTTTAGCGGGTGGGGCCTTTATTCTTTTGTCGATTATGCAGAAAAGAAAATGAAAGTTTATAACGTTTACTTTTTTCCATTGATATGGTAATATAAGAGAAGGGAAAAACAATATAAATTTTTGGAGGATTTTATGTTATCACAAGAAATGATTAAATTAGGTACACAAAGGTCCGTCATCAGGGAGCTCTTTGCCTATGGCTTACAAAGGGCTGAAGTCATCGGAGCGGAAAACGTTTTAGATTTCAGCTTGGGAAATCCCAGTGTACCGGCTCCAAAGGAAGTTGAAGAAGCAATCATTGACATTGTGAAGAATAATGACCCCATGGTCTATCACGGTTACAGCACATCCCAGGGACATTTAAGCTGCAGGAAGGCAATTGCCGGGAATTTAAACAAGAGATTCAAGAGGGAGTATTCACCAAATGATTTATTTTTAACTTGCGGAGCTGCAGCTTCTTTATGCATCACATTCAGGGCCTTGACCGCCTCTCCTGAAGACGAGATAATAGTTTTAGCTCCTTATTTCCCTGAATATAAAGTCTTTATAGAAGGACAGGGTGCAAGGATGAGACTGGTTCCAAGCCGAAATGATATGAGGCTTAACATGGATGGAATCAAAGAAGCTGTTAACAGGAATACCAAGGCAATTCTTATAAATTCCCCCAACAACCCTTCGGGAGTAGTCTACACAAAGGAAGAAATAAAGGCCTTGTCGGATTATCTCATGGAAATGCAGGAAGAACTTGATAAAACCATATATTTGATTTCCGACGAGCCTTACAGGGAATTGGTTTATAATGATGAACCTCCGGCTTTTATTCCCGATTACTATGACAATACAATCATTTGTTATTCATGGTCCAAATCATTATCCCTGCCCGGGGAGCGTATAGGGTATGTTTTGGTTAACGATAAATGTAAAGAAAAGGAAGTCGTAATGGCAGCCGTTGGAGGGGCTGCGAGAGCCCTGGGCTATGTATGTGCTCCTACCCTCTTTCAGCTTGTTATTGAAAGGTGCATTGACGTAAAACCAAATATAGAAGCTTACAGGAAAAACAGGGACATACTCTATGATGGTCTTACGAGGATGGGTTACAAGGTTGCAAAACCCGATGGTGCATTTTACCTGTTCATCGAGGCACCGGACGGAGATTCCGAGGAATTTTCCAAGAAGGCAAAAGAACATGATGTCCTGGTGGTACCGGGGGCAGGTTTTGGAACCGACACCCACATAAGGCTGTCATATTGCGTAGAAACCGAAAAATGCGTGAAGGCCTTGCCTGTATTTGAAAAGCTGATGAAAGAATATAAATAATAACAATAATGGCGCAGAAATGCGTCATTTTTTTATAAGTGGACATAAGCGTAAACTATAGATTATACTTTTTTTCTATCAATGAAATTATGTAATCCAAGTCTGCCTTCCCTGAATATTTGATATATATAACCTTATTGTCAATGCTTGCGAAAATCAATTTATTTCCCTCACCGGAGGCAGCATAGAGGCGGTCAAATCTCTCGTTTTCAATCTCAATGAGTTTTTCTTCGTAATGACGGTAATAACGATGAATCAAGTCATTTAAAAGTCCCTCGGAAATTCCTCTTAATGCAAGCTCATAATACCTGGTTTGTATGCTTGTCTTAAAATATGCACCGCTGAAATCACCCTGCATTTGACCCTCTATATAACCGTCTTCATAGATTATATATTGGACCGGAGAAACCAGGCTCCAATCATAGTCGATAGAATGGGAATAATCATAGACAGGGCCCTTTTCAATATCATATATGCTTATAACAGGAGTATCTTCAACAGTTTTATAGGTATAGGTCTCCCTTCGCATTACAGCATAGAAGGGAGTAATAAATAATAATGCTATCAATACTATCAAATAAACATGAATTATAACTGAAATTATGTAAGAAAGCTTCCATTTCCTCTTATGGTTAATTGGTATGCCCATGAGGAGGGAGTCCCTGGTTTTTTTTACTGCAAGATACCCCCTGATTGATTCAATAAAAATATAGATATATGGAACTACTATCGCTACCAGGGTAAAAGCACGTTGTTTTATTAAAAATAAATATGGTTCATCCTGAAAAGACAGGTGAAATTGTGAAAGTAAAAATGATAAAAATAATAGGGAAATTGCTATCATATTCTTTTTTAGCTGCCTGTCAATCATCTTAAAGGTAAAGCCCTGTTCCATAGGATCTGTTTGAAGCTCCGGAGCGTTTAATTCTTCAGGTGAGGAAAAAACATAGAACATCTGTTTGTTTGCAACCAAATCCCAGCCCCATTCCCTGTATAATTCAAGCTGCTCCTGAGAGGGGCTTTCTTCCAGTACTTCAATCCTATACTTGGTTTTTTGGGGCTGGCCTTTTTCAAATACAGCAAACCAGCTGCCTATACTTTGTAAATGCAGGCCTTTTAAAGCCATATCCGAAAACCAGCTTTCATTTTTACCAAAATCCCACAGGTCTCCAGGCATAAATTTTTTGACTGATTTACTCATCCCGGTCCTCCATTATAATTTTTCCGTCATTAACCATACTGATTAATCTCTCATATTCAATTTCAAGGGCTTTTCTTCCGTCTTCGGTAATAGAATAGGTCTTTCTTCTGCCGTCATCATTGACAACTATGATTAATTTATCCTTTAAAAGCCTTGTGAGAACGCCGTACAAGGTTCCGGGTCCCATTTTTATTCTTCCCTTTGATACCTTTTCAATTTCATTCATTAGCTGATAACCATGGTTAGGACGAAGCAAAGACAGCAGCACATAGTACATGGCTTCGGTCATTGGACCGCTTTCATAAGGCATAATATCACTCCTTGAAAATATATTATGCATTGCGATATATCGTATAACATAATATTAACATTAAGGTATTTATGTGTCAATATGAATTTCTCTTGATTTACAAATTTCCTGACTTATAGTAAAATATATTCATGACTATGATATTTCCAAAAAAACATTGATACCCATGTTGAAATGTGATATTCTTCGATTAAGTTGCATTGCTTGGAGGATTTTCATAGTATCCTGCAAAATTTCGGTGATTATGGAGGGCTGATATGAAGAGAAGTGACGGGTATTTGGTTAAAGATTTAAACCCATTCGTTAAAATTATTCCTTACGTAATGGAAAAGAGAAGTGATGCACAAAATTTTTCTAAGCAGATTTTTCCTGCTGAGAGTATTGATAAATATATTTTGGAAAAAAAGAGAGAAGGCTATAATTTCAGTTACATGCATGTTTTTATAGCAGCTTATGTGAGGGTTATAGCAGAAAGGCCCCAGCTCAACAGGTTTGTGATGAACAATCAGATTTACCAAAGAAACAAGATATATGTTTCCATGGCTGTTAAACGCTCATTCAGGGATGACGGGGAAGAAACAACGGTAAAATTTGAATTTACGGGCAAGGAGAATATTTTTGAAATTGCTGAAATCATAGATACTAATATAGCTAAGGCCTTATCGGAAGATAATAATGATACTGACAAGCTGGCAGAAATGGTAATGTCAATGCCCGGCTTCGTGAAAAAGCTTTTAGTCAGGATTCTAAAAACTGCAGATAAGTACAACATGCTTCCCAAGAGCATCATTGATGCAAGTCCCTTTCATACCAGCATGTTTTTCACTTACTTAAAGTCAATAGATACCCAGTACATCTATCACCATCTTTATGATTTTGGGACCACCGGCTTATTTGCGGCATTAGGGAAGACAGTAAAGCTTCCTGTTGTGGAAAATGACCAGGTAGTTATTAAAAAATGCTGCGAGATAGGTTATACCATGGATGAAAGGATATGTGACGGTGTATATTATGCAAGGTCCTTTAAGCTTTTCGAGAAATATATCAGCAACCCCAAGCTTTTGGAAACGGGACTCATTCAAAAAATACCAAAAGAGAAGGTAATAAAGAAGGCTCTTGCCCAGTAAATGATTTTTGGTTAATCGAAAGGAGCAATAATATGAAATATACGGTTGATAAATCCGTCTTCGAACTGGATCCCAACATAAGATTCGGAATATTGATAGGAAACAATATAGTAAATTCGGAAACAAGACCTGAGGATGAGGAAAGGTTAAGAAGAGCCGAAGCAAAGATGAGAGAGACAGTAAAGGCTGAAGAAATAAGGGAATTGAAGAATGTAAAATTGTACAGGGAAGTTGTGAAGAAATCCGGCATAAATCCCAATAAATACCCTCCATCCGTGGAAGCCATGTTCAAAAGAATAGTAAAAGGCGGCCAACTTCCCCTCATAAATGCCTTAGTTGACTTATGCAATGCCGTGGCTATAGAAAAGGGAATATCCTTGGGGGGACATGATTTAAAGGATATCCATGAGGACCTGGAAGTACGATACAGCAGAAAGGGAGATGTTTTTTTGCCCTTTGGCTGCCAGGAATATGAAGATGTAGATGAAAATGAGCTGATATTCACAAGCGGCAACATTGTTCAAACCAATAAATGGCTTTGGAGGCAAAGTGAGTTGGGGAAAGTTACTCTTGACAGCACCCATGTTTTCTTTCAACTGGTGGGCTTTGATTATGAGGAAGGGTCATCTCTCTATGAAGCCATGAAAGATATTGAAGACCTGGTAATAAACAGGTTCCAGGGGACATGCAGAAAGTACCTGGTTGATATCAACAATCAGTCCATTGAATTTTAAAATATTAAGGGATTGGGAAGCATGAATAAAAAATTTTACTATGGCTATGTGGTAGCTCTGGTATGTTTTATTATTGCATTTTTTTACGTAGGCCTTGCAGTTAATACAGGCAGCTTGTATGTGGTTCCCGTAACTAATTTCTATGGTTTTACAAGAGCCGAATTTTCGATAGTTTTCAGTATAATTTACATAATCACCATATTTGCCAATTTAGCTTTTGTAAAACTGTACAGGACTTTAGGAATAAGAAAAATTGTAATCTTGGGGGCCTTTTTCTGTGCATCGGCCTTTTTTGTATATTATAATTCAACTAAGCTCATGCACTTTTACCTGGGAGCATTTTTGCATGGTTTGGGTTATACATACACAAACATGCTTGTATTTTCACTTCTTATAAACAGCTGGTTTACCGAAAACAGGGGGACCATCCTAGGTTTGATTTCCGCAGGAACCGGCTTCGGTGGATCCGTCATGAGCCCTGTCATAGGCCATATCATAGCTGCTTACGGTTTTAAACAATCATATTTGCTAACTTTCATTATATTAATCATCCTGATAATTCCAATCGCTTTGTTCGTAAAAGAAAATCCCAATGAGCACTATGAAAGCTTTAATGAAGAAGGAACATGCAATAAAAGAAAAACAACAGGCCAGGTTTTAAAAGAGAAAAGGGTTATTTTAGGCCTCATAGCAATATTTTTGATGGCATTCTTAATAGCACCCTGGCTCAATGTTTTGCCTTCACATTTGATGGACAGGGGATTTGATGAAATATTCGCATCCCAGGTATTGGGTGGAGTCTTGTTTATCATGGGTATGGCCAAAATTTCTGTCGGTGCCGTATATGACAAAATTGGCATCAGGGCTGCAATCGGTATTTGCCTGGTGTCCTTTGTTATCAGCTCAATACTTTTGCTTATTGTAAATAGTAAAACAGTAGCATGGCTGTTTGCTGTCTTGTTTGGTATTTCCCTAAGTGCCCTTTCCGTTTTACTGCCCTTGTTTACATCAGCCCTGGCAGGGGATGAATACTTAAGCGATATCATAGGCATAGCATCTGCCTTGGTTTCGGCGGGTATTTCCCTTGGAACTCCCGTAATTAATTACGCATACGATTTAACCGGTTCCAATAACATGGCATTGATAATTTTTACGATGCTTGGGATTCTTAACATGGTTCTGACTTTTATAAGCCTAAGAAAGCAGGAGATCCGAGAAACTGACATGATTTAACAATACTGAAAAATACTGCTATCATTATTTTTGCCTCA
>DCDC01000111.1 GCA_002316225.1 Firmicutes bacterium UBA1065
GGCCAGGTTGTCTATCTTTGTGATGGCTAAATCCGTGAGGCCCGAAACCCTGACAGCAGTCTTTATAATAACAAAGTCAAGCCAGCCGCACCTTCTTGCCCTGCCGGTTGTAACACCATACTCAAAGCCCTTTTCCCTTATCCATTCTCCGGTGGCATCATTTAGCTCTGTCGGGAAGGGCCCTTTTCCTACTCTCGTTGTATAAGCTTTTGTAACCCCGATGGCCCCGTTTATCAATCCGGGTCCTATTCCGCTGCCCGTGCATACACCGCCGGCAATAGTGTTTGAAGAAGTTACATAGGGATAAGTTCCGTAATCTATGTCAAGAAGCATTCCCTGTGCTCCCTCGAATAAAACATTTTTCCCTGCTTTCATTTCGTTGAATATCCTTACCGATGCATCCTGAACGAAAGGAGTCAATTTGTCGGCATATTCAGTGTACTCGGCATATATTTCTTCAAAGTTTAAAGGTTTTTCATTATAAATTTTTTCTATTATTTCATTTTTATTTTTAATATTCTCTTCTAGTTTTTCCCTGAACACTTGGGGGTTTAACAAGTCGCAAATCCTTATGCCGCTTCTTTCAATCTTATCCGTGTAGCATGGCCCTATACCTTTCTGGGTAGTTCCTATGTCTTTTTTTCCTCTTGAACTTTCCTTCAGGCTGTCAAGAAGCCTGTGATAGGGCATCACTACATGAGCCCTGTCACTCACTATGAGTTTTTCAGGGGTAACCTTTATTCCCATTCCTTTCAAACAATCAATCTCTTCAAAAAATGCTTTTGGATCTATAACAACTCCGTTGCCTAAAACGTTGAGTTTATCATCGTACAGGATTCCCGAAGGTATCAGGTGAAGTTTGTATTGATTATCACCGACTTCTACCGTGTGACCAGCATTGTTTCCTCCTTGAAATCTTACGACCAGGTTTGCCTTTTCGGCAAAAAAATCAGTCATTTTACCCTTGCCTTCATCTCCCCATTGAGCTCCTAAAACCACGTATGCCGGCATAATTATTCCTCCTTAAAAAGTATCTTTATACTTATATTTTACACATAAAAAAGCGTAATAATCTTAACACAGGTTTTTTTTCAAGTCAATATTTATTGCGAACATTTTTTATTATTTTATCATAAAAATTCGCTATGTTTGGAATGTTTAAAATAATTTTAATCTATTCGTTTAGGATAATACCTTTCTCAGCAATAAAAAACACCGGCAAGACTTTACATTTTCTCACCGGTGCCATTTGTCTTTATTAAAGCTTCTTAAATTATTCGGATGGTAAAATCAATATTTGTCCTACATATATCAAGTCCGGATTGCTGATTTTATCCTTGTTGAGATTGTATATTTCCATATAGCGGGCACCGTTGCCCAGATAAGTTTTGGCTATATTCCACAGGCAGTCGCCGGCAACAACAACGTATGTAACTTCCGAAACAGGAGTCTCTTCAACAACCGGTTCTTCTGTAACCGGTTCTTCAACAGGGGGTAGATCCGGAACTGTTATTTCAGCTGATAATTTTGATTTGAGAGCGGCAATCTCATTTGAAGTCATTCCGGCTTTCAACAGGTAATTTTCTGCAGCTAATGCCAAATCACATTCTGAAATATCCGAACCTTTTTCCAATCCGCAAAGGACTGTGGTTACGGATGCTATAATATTGCTCTCTGCTATTTTATTATATTGCTCACTGCCTTTTTCGATCTTGTAGTAGTTTTCATATGTAGTCATGTAATCAGCCACTACTTCATCAAGGCTTGCTCCCATCAGGCATTCCAACAAGGCGCTTGCAAATCCGGCACGGTCCTTTCCCTCGGTGCAATGAATCAAATAAGGGCCTTCATTATTAATTAAAAAGCGCAATCCTTGTGCCAGTTTTTCACCGAAATCTGCTCCTGCAATATCAACTCCCATATTTAAGTTTATAACTTTTCCTGAATCATATAAGCTTTTATAATATTGAGAGTTATAGTCTTCCGCAGCCATATATCCGACAACTTCTTCATCTGAATCGGCAAAGTTTATAATTGTCTTTACACCTGCAGCCTGGGCTAATTTATCAGCATAAGCAGCCCTTCCCAATTCGTTGTTTACGGGGCTTGAACTCCTGTATAGCAAGCCGGGAGTTATTCCGGTTGTTTTAATTAATCGGAAATTAGCAAATACTTCATCAGATTCATAATCTTCACGAACATTGGTGCGGGTCAGCTGTCGCATCAAGTATTCTCCCAGGTAACCTCCCTTTTCATGCATTGAGAATGTCAGCTTGTCCCCGACATTTACATTATAGGTTGTTGAGAAATTACCCATGTTGATTGCAACAACAAGCAAATCGTTCGCTTTATCATGGCGGACCACAAGACTTCCCGTATCCACATCACTGTAAGAAGTGCAGAAAGGAATTTGCAGAACTTGATCACCAAATGCAACCCTAAGGATGTCACCTAATTCATAACCGGCATCATACAGGGCCTGGGGTTTAGTATCCATGGTCAGGTTGCCGTACTTTTGCACCTCTAAAACAGTACCCTCAACAGCCCCATAGCCTTCTTCAGCATAGGCTGTAAAGGAAAACACCATGATAAAGATTAAAAGCAGTGACAGTATTTTTCTTACCATTTTCATTTCCTCCTAATATCTGGTATTTTATCAGCATTAACCTGCAATAATTATAGCATTTAAACCCGTATAATTCCATGCCCTTTAAGCAATTTTTTGAACTTATATTTGCCAAAGGGTTTTTTAATGGTATAATTTTAATTGAAGATAATATTTTTATGTTAATTATAATTTTTATATGATATAATGACTAACGTGCAAAAGGCTTTATTAATTTGATAGGATAAATTGATATTGAAAGCATATAAATAAATATAAGCGTTTGATTCAGCTTAATTCTTATAGCGGGAGTGAATATATGGTATCGAAGAGAAAATATATCATTACGGTGATTGCGGTTGCCCTTTTGGCGGTTTTTCTTACCTTGACACTTGGAAATGTGTTCTTGGTTGAAATAGGACAAAAAGTATTCTTATCAAAAGATGAATATTTACAATTGAAAGACATGTATGAAAAGTACAAGAAGCAAGAAAAGGTAATGGAAATTGCGAAAAGGGAATTTTTATATGATGCCGATGAAAAAGTGATGCTTCAGGGAGCCTTGCAGGGAACCTTGAAGGCTTTGGGCGATCCATATACCCAGTTCATGACCAAGGAAGAATTTGACGCATTGATGCAGGACACGGAAGGTTCATACGAAGGCATAGGGGTGTATATAACTGCCGGGGATGACAACAGGATAATTATTGTTTCACCCATAGAGGACACTCCTGCGGAAAAGGCAGGACTTAAAACAGGGGATAAGATCCTTCGGATAAACGGGGTTGAATACACTGCGGACCAAATTAATTTGGCCGTAAGTGTTATGAAAGGGGAGCCCGGAACAAGCGTAACCCTGACTATCCAAAGAGTTTTGCCGGATGGAAGCCACGATGTGTCGGATTTAGTGATTAAGAGGGAAAAAATAAGAATTAATACTGTAAAGTCGGCAATGCTTGAAGGTGATATAGGATACATCAGGCTCACCACCTTTGACATGCAGACTGCAAGTGATTTTAAAAATGCCTATAATAACTTGAAGAATAAGGGCATGAAAGGCCTGGTCATTGATTTGAGATATAATCCCGGAGGGATGATTAACTCTACTGTTGAAATAACGGATATATTCCTGGGTGAGGGCATAGTGACCTACACTAAAACCAAATCAGGAGAAATTGAATATTTTAAATCGGATGCAAAGTTTGAAGACATACCAATCGTGCTATTAATAAATGAAGGGAGCGCCAGCGCTTCGGAGATCATGGCAGGAGCCATGAAGGATACCAAGAGGGCAGTCCTGGTAGGGAACAGGACATTTGGCAAGGGGATAGTACAGAAGGTTCAAAGGTTTGGAAATGATGGTGAAGGAATTAAAATGACGGTTTCCGAATACTTCACGCCGGCGGGAATAAACATCCACGGGGTGGGAATCGAGCCGGATATTGAAATTTCACTGCCGGAGAATGCCGAGGGCTACGGATATGAATTCTACGAAACAGATACCCAGCTCCAAAAAGCAGTTGAGATACTGAGAAAATGATATATTGGTCCTGAGCCAAATTTTCGTATAATTGACAATGTCATTGCTATGAATATCCCATAGTGTCATCCTGAGGGCTTTAGCCCGAAGGATCTCTTGAGATCCTTCGCTATGCTCAGGATGACATAAGAGAGTTTATAATTAACAAGAGACAGAATTATCTGTCTCTTTTGTCTTTTATGAATAAGATTACCATAGCTATCATTATTAAGATGAACATTACGGGTAAAATTAAAGTAATATACCCTGTATCAAAAGGCATGCCGGTACCTCCTAATAAATCAGCACCGTCTTGTTAAGATCATCCCAGATGACGGTTTTTTCAATAGCTTCACTCACAAATCTAAGAGGGATCATAACCCTGTCATTGATTATTTTTGCAGGAACGTCCAAGGAATAAGCTTTTCCGTTAACATATGCGGTGGTTGAATCTGCCGGAATGATTATTTTCGTTGTCCCGTATTCCACTATGGCAGACTTTGATGATTCTTCCCATCTAACCTTGCAGTTTAACACTTCAAACACGGCTCTTAAAGGAACCATGGTCCTTCCGTTTTCAATAAGAGGCCACTGGTTGACCGAGCTGAAATCTATGTATTGGTCATAAACCTTTACATTGACGTAATTGTCCGGTTTCTTGTCGGTAATGTAGTTGAATGCTTCCGCATTTAAGCCCGTTATTGATACTTTCTTGTCTAGGCCCTGGTATTCAAACAAGAGATTGTAGTTGCCGGGTTCCTTGAATCTTAAGGTCCCTTTATTAACAGTTAACTTGTTTGAATCATAGGGGTAAATGTAGACGTCCTTTGTAATATCAACTTTCTTGTTGCCGTAAAGGGCATAGACGTTATACTTTACCTCTGAGGCGGTATTGTATACCTTTTTGGCGAATTCTGCCACTATATCATCAGGTGTTTCATTGTAGGTAATAAATAAATTTAAAATTTTACCCTCGCCTTTGATGTCATAGTCACTTTGATTGTAGTTGATTACAGATATGTAGTCGTACTTGTACAGTTGGGACATGGCATCTATTATACTGTCCTGAGATATGGACTTGTCAAATCTTACGCTGATCATCAAGGGGCGGCATGTAATTTTAGTTGTGAGTATAGCCTTTAGTTGAGCTTCGTCCTTTGCAAAATTCTCTTCATCATACATGTTCAGGCCGGTTTCCACCAGCAGTTTTTCATAGGACAATTCTTTCAGATAGTCATAATAATTCTTGGTGGCTTTGGGCAGGTTTATATCTTTATCGATGGTATGGTCTTTGGAGATTTCCTTTTCTGAAAGCATGTAATAGGTATAATATACCGAATCCCGGGCAGACACAGGGTCATCCCAGGTTACATCCAAGTGGAACCAATAGTCCCCCAATTTTACCATATTCCATATATGGGCTTCCCCTCCGGCAATACCGGAAACCAATTTAATGGGAATATTAAGCTTATTCAGCATATTATAGGTCAAGAGGGCATAGCCGTTGCAGACGGAGGTCCCTCTGGTAAGCAAATCATAGTCCGAATAATAAACCGAGTTTCTGTCGTACCTGCTGTTTAAGACTATGTAATCATGGACCGCTTTTACTTTTTCATGGTCATTCATGTAAGGTGTTATTATGTTTTTTAATATTTCGTCAATTATTTTATCTGCTTCAATTCTTTCTTCCCTGGTCATTATATAGGAAACTTTCACATTTATATTGCTTGGGTTTTTAGTGCCTGAAATATTCCAATCAATCCTCTTAACGACAGAACTTAAATAAATATCGCTTTTAACCGTTTCTTCCAAAATTTCTTCTATGTTGTCCAAAGAGCCGGTATATTTTATATTAAATTCAGGATTATATTCCTTCAATTGCTCAGCAATAATATTTTTAAGCTCATAATGATTGCTTGCTTCAAAGGTCAAACCATAAACATCAGGAACAAAAAACAGGGCCAAGATTAAAAGAGCGGTTAAAACAGTTTTAAGGGTTTTCATTTTATCACCTTCCTGAACATCATAGTATTATTATACACCAGAGGTTATAAAAAATAAACAGTATTATATTTTACTTTTATAAGCCGGTATTATATAATTATGACTGTGCAAATTCAAGGGAACCATTCTGCACACCGGCTGTCATCCTGAGTAAAACAAAGGATTTCATGCCGCATTATTAAATAGACGTAAAAACAAAGGAAAAAGTTTCATAAAAGGAGAAAAATGTATAAAAAAGTTTTAAATGAGATATTGTTAAGTCAAAAACCCTCGGCAGGAATACTCAGGTTAATAGAAACCGGTGAAATGAATGAAATAATTCCCGAACTTTTGAGACTTAAAGGTTTTGACCAGAAAACCCCTTACCATGATAAGGATGTTTTGGACCATACCTTGGCTGTGGTTGATGAAATCAAGCCAAAACTAAACTTGAGAATGGCAGCCCTGCTTCATGACATAAGCAAGCCCGATTGTTTTACCCTTGATGAAAAGGGAAAGGGTCACTTTCACGGCCACCATGTAAGGTCGGCCGCTAAAAGCCAAGAAATCCTTCAAAGGTTAGGATATGAAGAGGACTTTATTACAGATGTAAAAACCTTGATAAGATACCATTACATAAAGGAAATTGCCAATGTCATAAAGGAAAAAGGAATAAAAAGATTTGTGGATAATGTTGGGGTGGAAAGGCTTGAAGATATGTTTGAACTCATAAGGGCAGACATGGCCGGTAAGGCCTCCACAGATTACCAAGTTATCGAAAAATTAAGGGCCATGTGCCGGGATGAAATTTAAAAAGTGCACCCTTGGGTGCACTTTTTACCTATCAGTCTGTTACAGATCTTCTTCAAGTTCAAATTCGATTTGAGTATCCTGCATTTCTTGCATCATTTCATAAATGTCCTGGGCTTCTAAAGCTTCTTTTGGAATTTCAAAATCTTTTGCACTGTTAATATTTAAGAATTCAACTGACATGTCAGCCTTCAAGCTCTTTAAAACTTCTACAGTTTCAGGGGGCATACCCATTGCTTCAATCATGCCGGAGGCCATGGAGGATACTGCATCTCCCAAATCAATTTCCATTTTTACCATTTCACCGGTTGCTTCATCAACATAAATGATGTATGATAAATCTCCTATATCAATATTTCCAATGTTTTGTATCATTTCATAAGCCATTGCTTCTTCTTCGCTTGCAGGTTCAGGCATTACTTCCGAAAAATCAGCAAACATTTCTTTATATATGTCGCCTGACAGTATGTATTGAAGCCTTAACAGGGTTTTTCCGTCCTGAACATACTTTCCGAAATATTTAACATCCTTCGTATATTTTTCAACCAGTTCTTTATTTTTCTGCATTGCTTCCTGGTCGTTTTTCATAAGGCCGGACAGCTTTTCGTCAATTTTTATGGTCTGTTTAATCCATTTCAGCTCTCCGGTTTCATCAGCCATTCCTATATATTGGGTTATAGCTTCTTCATCAACTGTCATGTACATGTTCATAATCGGCTGGACAGGCATGTTTTCCATTCCGGGCATGGTCATGGATAAGTTTATTTTAGCCTTTATGGGGTTCATGAAGAGTGTCATGTACATGTTCATATCCATGTTAAAGGGCTGCATGTTTCCCTGAGCATCGGGGACATTCATGGACATTTTAATTTTTGCATCCATATCGTAATTATCCCAGGCATTGGATTTTTCACTCGCCGCAAAGTATATGGCTCTTGCGTCCACCGGCTCTGTTGTTATTACA
>DCDC01000046.1 GCA_002316225.1 Firmicutes bacterium UBA1065
GTTCTTTTTTATTTCTGAATGAATATTATTTAATAAGTCAATTTGGGGAGGTCTTATGAAACTAAGAAATTTGTTTAAGTATTCCATATTCTTATTTATTCTGTCATTAATAGTTTTTTTTATACTGACTGTCTTTATTTATTATTTTTCAAAAAACCCGGCCTTGGAAATAGCCTACAGCTTCATTGTTCCAATTTGCATTTTTGCAGTTTCAATCCTGTATTCCAGGAGTGTTCATGAAAAGGGATTGTTAAGAGGAATTGAAATCTGGATAGTGTATTTTGTCATGGTTTTGTTGATAAAAGTCTTGTCAGGCTACCCTGCGGAAATAAGGGTACTTTATAACGGGGTAATTTTGTTAATGTCCCTCTTGGGAGGAATTATAGGTGTAAACATGAAAAACAAGTCTATAAAAAGTTAATAAAAAAACACTTTAAAAAAATGTCAAATAATGCTATAATCTATTAAGCTTATGAGGAGGTTATTATGAAATACATAAAAACACTGAACAAAAACAAGTTAACCGATAATATCAGCAGCAAAGGCTGCGGAGAATGCCAGACATCGTGTCAATCTGCATGCAAGACTTCCTGTACGGTGGGAAATCAAAAGTGTGAAAAATAAGGTATGGGGACACAATGTCCCCATTTTACTTTAAGAGGAATTTTGGAGGAAAAATGGTACATGTATTTAATGTAAAGGACCTGTATTTTGCAGTGGACACCCACAGCGGTTTGGTACATGTCCTTGACAAAATAGTTTATGGCCTGTTGACAGACGAAATTTTCAAGGAGGAAAACAAATACAGGAACCTATACGATACTTACGGGGAGACTTCGATTAAAGAAGCCTTAACTGAGATTCAATATCTGATAGATAATAATATGCTTTATACCCAAGATATGGATCACGAAAGCAAAATTCAGCCGGTGATAAAGGCAATGTGCCTGAATATGACCCACGACTGCAACTTGAGATGCAGGTATTGCTTTGCCTCCCAAGGGACCTACAAGGGAGAAAAAGCTTATTTAAGTTTTGAAACGGGTAAAAAGGCTTTTAATTATTTAGTCAAAAACTCCGGAAAGAGAAGGAATTTGGAAGTGGATTTCTTCGGCGGTGAGCCTCTTATGAATTTTGAGACAATCAAGAAGTTGGTTGATTATGGAAGGAGCCTGGAAAAGGAGTATAATAAACATTTCAGGTTCACGATAACAACCAACGGCCTCCTGTTGGATGAGGAAAAAACAGATTATATCAATGAAAACATGGACAACGTGGTTTTAAGCCTGGACGGGAGGAAAGAAATAAACGACAAAATGCGAAAAACCGTCAAGGGAACAGGAAGCTATGATTTAATAATCGATAAATACAAAAAATTTATAAGCAAGAGGGGAAAAAAGGATTACTTCATAAGGGGGACCTTTACATCAAACAATCCGGACTTTTCGGAAGACGTCAAGCATTTGAGAGAAGCCGGATTTGATAAAATATCCCTTGAACCCGTCGTGGCAAAACCTGAAGAAGCATATGCCCTTAAGGAAGAGCATGTGGATGTTTTGAAAAAAGAATATGAAAAATTAGCTGAATATTATATAGAATCAAATAAAGACAAGAATAAAAGCTTTCAATTTTTCCATTTTAACATTGAATTGGACGGGGGCCCCTGCATTTACAAAAGATCCGTCGGCTGCGGGGCAGGAACGGAATATGTGGCAGTCACCCCAAGCGGTGACTTTTATCCCTGCCACCAATTCGTAGGAGAAGAAGAATTCATTATAGGCAATGTTGATGAAGGCATTACCAACCACCTGATTGTTGAAAAATTAAAAAATGTATCAGTGTATGACAAACCTGCATGCAGGGCCTGCTGGGCAAAATACTTCTGCAGCGGAGGATGCCATGCCAATGCATATAATTTCAACAAGGATTTCTCTATCCCCTATGGAGTGGGATGTGAACTGGAAAAGAAAAGGGTAGAATTATCCATATACATTAAAGCCATGATGTCTCAGTAAACTTACAGAGATTCCAGATTGGGGACATTCCTCTTACCTTCGGAGACTATACTAAATAAGGGGTGTGTCCCCATATCGTATTTGAGGGGTAATTAAGGTATGTACTAAAAAAATAGTGGCAATAGTAGACCTATATATAGTATAATAGACATAATTAAACAAGTTTAACAAGAGAGGAGTGTAATTATGCAAATCGGTTTTATAATAATTCTTATTATAGCGATTTTTGTAGCAATTTTTGCAATACAAAACGGCACACCCGTCCCCGTTGATTTATTTTTTGCCAGATATGAGATGCCCTTGGCCGTTATCATGATGATTTGCCTCATACTTGGTGCCGTTGTAATATTAGTTTTAGGTACTACAAGACAATTCAAGAAAAGATCCGAGCATAAGGAAATGATGAATAAACTCAAGGCTCTTGAAGGAGAAAAAGCAAGATACGAAAATGATTTAAAAGCCTGGGAAACGGAAAAATCCAATCTTGAAACAAATATGAAAGCTCTTGAAAGCGAAAAACAAAAACTTCAGAGCCAAATAACAGAGCTTGGAGAAAAAATTGCCCTCCTGGAAAAGCAAAATAAGGACCGGGAAGAAGAACTGGCTTTAAAGGAACAAGAAATTCAAAGCCTGCAAAGTCAAAATATCAATGAAATAAAGGTAACGGAAATTACTGATGAAGGTGCTATACAGATAGATAATGAAAACAGTGAAGCTCAAAGTCAATGAATATAAGAGTGAAGAAATTGAAAGAATCAGCACAAGGTTTAATCTTTCAAAAACATCATCAATAATATTATTAAACAGGAATATTAAAACTTTTGATGATATAGAGCAATTCCTTGATCCGGACTTCAAATATTTTGAAAGTACCGAAAACTACAAAGATTTACACAAGGGCTGCTTAAGAGTACTTGAAGCAATAAATGCTAAAGATAGAATTTTAATATATGGAGATTACGATGTTGACGGAATAACTTCCATCAGCCAGTTTGTTGTTTTTTTGAGAAAGGCAGGGGCTGATGCGGATTACTATATTCCTGAAAGGGAAAGCGAAGGATATGGTATTAGCACCGATTTTGTCAACAGTGTCATAAGGGGTGATATTAATTTCGACCTTTTGATTACAGTTGACTGCGGTATAAGCGAAGCTGAAAAGATTGCCCAAATTACAAAGCTTAACAAAGATGTAATCATAGTAGACCATCACGAGTGCAGGGAAGAGCTACCAAAGGCATATGCCATAATCAATCCTAAGCAAAAAGATTGTCCGTCGGAAAATAAGCATTTATGCGCAGCCGGACTGTCTTTTAAATTTTTGTTACACTTGAACAAGTTTTTGAAAATTGAAGACATTGAAGATGTGCTTTTGGAATATGCCTGCTTGGGCACTATAGCCGATATCGTGGATTTAATCAAGGATAACAGGATTATTGCCTATCAGGGTCTAAAAAGGATAAACAATACCAGGGTTTTGGGAATAAAGAAATTGATCCAGGTATCGGGAATAAAGGATTTAACCATAAAATCCTACCATGTAGGCTATATACTGGCTCCCCGGATAAATGCTTCGGGAAGGATGGATACGGCAAGAAAGGCTATAGAGCTGATGCTGACCCGGGATGAAAAGGAAGCGGAAGAGCTTGCCTGGGAACTGGAAAGACTAAACAATGCCAGAAAAGATGCCGAGAACAAGATATTCAAAGAGGCAGTTGAAAAAATAGAATCTAACTTCCTCTATAAAAACAATGTCATGGTAGTGTGCGGGGATAACTGGCACGAGGGAGTAATCGGGATAGTGGCATCAAGACTTACGGAAAAGTATTACAAGCCCTGTGTTGTCATATCCGTCAAGGATGGCATCGGGAAAGGGTCGGCCCGAAGTGTGGAGAACGTCGATATATTTGAATCCTTTAAGGCCGCAGACACATATCTTGAAAAGTACGGGGGCCACAAGTTAGCGGCAGGACTGACTATTTTGGAGAAAAATATAAATTCTTTTGCAAATGAACTGAATAATTACGTGGGCTCAATTGCAGGTGAAGAATATAACCAGATAAGAGCAGACGCGATATTGGACATTCATGATATAGATTTGAAGCTTTACGATGAAATAAACAGGTTTGAACCCTTCGGTTCGGGAAATCAAAAACCCTTGTTGGCCCTTCAAAATATAGCTCTTAAGAATATCAGGGTGGTGGGGCTCGAAGGGAAACACATCAGCTTTATACTCTCAAAGGGAGGTCAAAACATTCCCGTTATAGGATTCAATAAAATAGGGATGCTTGAAAAGGTGCTATCAATCCCTAAAACCTACATTGTTTCCCTAAGCGAAAATGTTTACAACGGCTTAAGAAGCATACAGTTGATTTTGCACGATGTTGAAGAACGTGAAGAATTTGATTACAAGATAGATGCTGAAAAACTAAAATTATTGGAGTTCCAGATCAATAAGGCAAAATCAAAGACAATCAAGACAGATATATTTATTCTTGTGGAAAAACTCAATAAACTATATAATACAAAAATAACGGCGGAAGAAATTATATGTATGTTAAAAAAGGCAGAAGGTATCAAGTATGCTTTAAAAAATAACATACTTTATATAAAAAAATAAACGCATGGAGGCAAAGATGGATTTAAGAGAAAAAATTCGTGTTATCGAGGACTTTCCCATGGAAGGAATAAGTTTTAAAGATATTACAACCTTGCTTAAGGATTCCGAGGCCCTGCATGGCTGCATCAATGAAATGGCAGACAGGTTTAAAGGCCTTCATATCGATATAATTGCGGGACCGGAATCACGAGGCTTCATATTTGCAACCCCCCTTGCATATTTGTTGAAGACGGGCTTCGTACCGGTTAGAAAACCCGGTAAGCTTCCGGCAGAAACGGTCAAGTATGAATATGAGCTGGAGTACGGCACAGATTCCTTGGAAATCCATAAGGATGCCATTCAAAAAGGGCAAAAAGTCTTGATTGTGGATGACCTTTTAGCTACCGGGGGAACCATGTTTGCAACTGCAAAGTTAGTTGAAAAGTTAGGCGGCGAAGTTGTAGGCCTTTGTTTTCTTATTGAATTGAAGGATTTGAAAGGAAGAGAAAAATTGAAGGAGTACAGGGTGGAATCCTTGATAACATACGATAAATAGATATTAATTCAGGGGAAAGAGGATAGGAGAAACGGAATCAGGTGATTTATGCTAGGCAATATTATTAATCAAATCGAATCATACAATCCAAATGCCGATCTGGATATTGTCGTTAAGGCATATAGTTTTGCTGAAATGGCACATTCAAATGCACAGACCAGGTTTTCGGGTGAAAGGTATTTCGTTCACCCTTATAATGTTGCGCTCATTTTGGCTGACTTGCATATGGATGTTCCAACTATATGCGCAGGTCTTTTGCATGATGTTGTTGAAGATACCGGTATAACCGTCGATGATATAAAAAAGGAATTCGGTGTCGAAATTGCCAACATGGTGGACGGGGTTACAAAATTAAGCAAGGTTAAGTACAGGAACAAGGAAGAACGCCAGGCCGAGTCCTTAAGAAAGATGATTGTGGCAATGTCAAAAGACATAAGGGTGGTTATTATAAAATTAGCGGACCGCCTCCATAATATCAGGACCTTGCAGTACATGCCCAAGGAAAAACAATACCAGAAGGCCATGGAAACCATAGAAATATATGCTCCTATCGCAAATCGCCTTGGTATGGCTTCCATTAAGTGGGAGCTGGAAGACTTAAGCTTAAAATACATTGATCCTGAAGGATATGAAGACTTAGTAAAAAAAGTTCAGGAAAAAAGCGAAAAGAGAAAGGGATATATATCCCATATTATAGAAATAATTAAAGAAAAGCTTGATGAGCAGAAGATGGCGGCAGATATAAAGGGCAGACCTAAGAGCTTATACAGCATCTATAAGAAAATGTACTACAAAAACAGGTCCTTTGAGGAAATCTATGATTTGATAGCCATAAGAATCATAGTTGACAGCATCAAGGACTGTTACGGAGCCCTGGGTATAGTTCACACTCTTTGGAAACCGGTGCCCGGAAGATTCAAGGATTATATAGCAATGCCCAAACCCAATATGTACCAATCCCTGCATACCACCGTTATAGGACCTGACGGGGAGCCCTTCGAAATACAGATAAGAACATTGGAAATGCACCAAACAGCCGAATATGGTATCGCGGCCCACTGGAAATACAAGGAAGGCATAGATGAAACCACGAATTATGAGGAAAAATTAAACTGGTTGAGGCAGATGCTGGAATGGCAGCAGGAGACAAAAGACCCTCAGGAATTTATGGAAGCCTTGAAAATTGACTTGTATACGGATGAAGTGTTCGTATTTACCCCCAAGGGTGAAGTAGTAAACCTGCCTACCGGGTCCACCCCCATCGATTTTGCCTACCGGGTCCATACCGCCGTAGGTAACAGGTGCGTGGGGGCAAAGATAAACGGGCGCATAGTACCCCTGGATACAAAGCTGAAAACAGGGGACCAGGTTGAAATACTGACATCCCAGTCAAGTGCCGGCCCAAGCAGGGACTGGCTGAAAATTGCCGCATCAAGCCAGGCTAAATCCAAAATCAGGAAGTTTTTCAAAGAAAGAGATAAAGAATTTAATGTTGAAAAGGGCAAGGAATTAATTGAAAGAGAAATCAAGAAGCAGGGCTACCAGGTAAGCGACCTGCTGAAGGATGAATATATTAAAATAGTAGCCGATAAATACAACAAGTTTACCGTAAGCAACCTCTATGCTGCAGTAGGCAGCGGGGGTATAACAGAAAACCAGATCGTAAACAGGCTTAAACTGATTTATCTTGAGAAGAACAAGGATAAGCTGGAGCTTGAGAAAATCGAAAGCCTTGAAAAGAGCCTGGAAACTAAAGTTCCAAGAAGAATAGAGAAGCATGCATCCGGTGTTATCATAAAGGGTATAGACAACATAAAAGTTCGTTTTTCAAAGTGCTGCAATCCCATACCGGGAGATGCCATAGTGGGTTATATCACCCGGGGCAGGGGAGTATCCATTCACAGGGCTGACTGTACCAACATTCATGACTTAAGTGATGCAGAGGGTCAGAGATTTATCGAGGTTCAGTGGGATACCCAGGAAAAAGCTACATTTTTAAGTGAACTTCAGATAAAAGCCCTGGACAGACCCAGGCTCCTGCAGGACATTACTTCCCTGTATGTAGATGCCAAGCTCAATGCCGTATCCCTTAATCTAAGAATAAATAAGGATAAAATAGCAATCGCCGATATAGGATTTGAAATAAACGACATAAAACAAATAGAAGACTTGATTAAAAAGATAAAAAGGCTGGACGGGGTCCTGGAAGTTTACAGAACCAAAAAGTGACCCCGGAGGGGTCATCCTGAGCGAAGCGAAGGATCCTCTGGGATTCTTCGGGCAAAGCCC
>DCDC01000070.1 GCA_002316225.1 Firmicutes bacterium UBA1065
GTTGCAGGTCCTTGGTTTCTTTTTATTGCACAAGGTTTAAAACTTGATTATAATATATAGTTAAGAAAAAACTTTGAATTATTGGGGGTACCTGCATGTACACAATGGACGAGCTTAAAAAATATTGCCTTAAATGCAATAAATGCCGCTTAGCTGCGACAAGAACGAATGTAGTATTTGGTGAAGGCAATGAACATGCAGATTTAATGTTTGTCGGAGAAGGTCCCGGATATTACGAGGATATTCAAGGCAGGCCCTTTGTCGGCAGGGCAGGCCAGCTTCTGGATAAGATGATTGAAGCCATTCAACTTAAACGAAGTGATGTATATATAGCAAATATTGTAAAATGCAGGCCTCCGGAAAACAGGGACCCCTTGGACGATGAATGCGAAGCTTGCCTGGATTATTTAAGGTGGCAGGTTAAATTAATCAATCCCAAAATTATTGTCTGCCTGGGATCTGTTTCTTCAAGGAAGCTCATATCTGAAGATTTTAAAATAAGCAGGCAGAGAGGTCAGTTTGTAAAAAAGGGCAATTTTTACTTCATGCCCACCTATCACCCGTCTTACTTACTGAGAAATCAAGCCTCCAAGAAGGATGCCTGGGAAGATTTCAAGAAAGTCAAAGATATGCTTAATAACATAATGCCGGGCGTCTAAATAAGGTTCCCGGCACCGATATTTTGGCAGAATATCTCTGCCATTATTTCATTACCGCGCTCATTCATATGGAGACCATCTATATAGACATATTCTCCATTCCTTAATTTTTCAAGTTCCGTGTAATAGTCAACGTATGGTATATTAAAAGTTTTGCAGAATTCCTTAAGCCACTCTCGATATAAATCAAGTTCTTTTGCTACCGTACCGAATTCGGCAAATTGAGCCCAGTCTTGCCTTACATTTCTTTCATCTATATCAGGCGGTATGCCGATAATAGGTGAAATATGCTTAGCAGCAGCCTGGTGGGTCATTGCCATAATATTGGATTTAACCAACTCAAGACCTGCTCCCACCATGAAATCATTGCCGCCGCCCATTATATGGACTATATTGGCCTTTTGCAGGAATACCGAATTATGGAACCTGCTGAGCATCCCGCCTGAGGTGTCTCCGCATATCCCTTCGTTGATAACTTCAATGTGCAGTTTATATTCTTCCTGCAGCTTGTTTTCTGCCAGCTTGGTCCAAACCTTGGCCCTTCTCACTCCGAATCCATAGGTTAAGCTATCGCCAAGACATACTATTTTCACTGTTTTGCACTCCTTTTTTTAGTACAATGCTTCCAATGATTTAATTATACAATAGAGGACATGGTTGACCGGTGTCGGGATATTCAGCTTTTTGCCATATTCAACAACCGTTCCTCCGAAATAATCAACTTCCGTCTTTCTTTTAGCCTCCACGTCCTGGAGCATGGATGTTTTGCTGTTGGGTGCGAAATGATCCATCAAGGCCACAAATTCATCAATATCTTCTTCTCTTAAATCGATGTTCATTGCCTTTGCAATCATCAACACTTCACGCATTGCTTCCTTGAACAGTATCAAGCTTGTTTCAATATTGGTAACCTTGCCATATGGAGCCCTTGTGACTGCCGTAACCTGGTTGAAGCCCACGTTGAGCATGAATTTTTTCCAATACATCCTTATCATATCGGGGAATACTATGCTCTTTATTCCTGCAGCGTCAAAGCAGTCCTTAACTGCCTGGACTTCTTGAGAAATCACCCTGTTGTCTGCTTCACCGAAATGAATTTCACCATCATCTGTGTTTACAACACCATTTTCGGTCCTCACGGCATCTATTCTCATTGCTAACCCGTAAAGGACTTTATTATGGGGATAAGCTGCCTGAATAATGTCCCTTGCCGTAACTCCGTTAAGTAATGTCAATAAAACCGTGTTTTCTCCAACGAAACTTCTCACATCTTCGATTGCCTCTTCAAGCTGATAGTTTTTAACGGCAAATATTATTAAGTCATATTTTTCTTTATTATCACTGTTTGAAGATATATTCGGATAAAATGTGTATCCGTTTATGGTGAAGCCGCTTTTCTTCAATTTTTCTTTTCTTGATTCATCCGAAATTACGCTAAAATTCGGACCAAATTTGTCATGGAGCAGCCTTCCGTACACAGTACCTACCGCTCCCATTCCAATTATTGCAATTTTGTTTACTTTCATGTACACCACCTGTTGTTATTATTTTATTTTAGTTAATTGATTATAAAGGAATTACCCATTGAATACAATGTAATTCTTTATATAAAAAATATTTTATTTTTATAAGAATAGCAAGAGTACTCCCGCTATAGAAATAAATGCTCCAAGTATTTCTTTGGGTAGAACTTTTTCTTTGAAAAGAACAATTGAAGCAGGGATTATAAGTATTGGAGATATGGACGAAATGGAAGACACAATGCCCGCTTCCGTGAATTGCAGTGCCACCAGGGACAGGACAACTCCCAAATAGGGACCTGTAACGGAGCCCAGGAATAATTCCCACAGTGCTCTTTTATTCTTTAAAGCATCCCTAATCTCCTGCCATTTATGTCTATAAATTATTATTATTGTGTAGCCGATGGCAGCAGCGATAATCCTTATTTGGACCGCTGCCAATGGGTTATATGACCCCATCCCTATCTTGCTTAATATCAGGCCCGAAGCCTGTCCAACTGCACCCAGGCAGGCAAATATTATACCTTTCACCGGGCGATTGAATTGAACTTTCTTTTCTTCTCCTCCCCTGCTGAGTATAACAAGGCTTATACCAAGTATGTTCAGTCCCATACCGACTAAGGATAAGAGGGATAATTTTTCATTCAATATTAAGAATCCTAACAAGGCTGTCAAGGGAGGTGCCACCGACATTATAAGCATGGATATTCTTGAGCCAATCTGAACAAAGGCTTCAAACAGGAATAAGTCCCCCAGCACAAAGCCAAACAAGCCTGACAATAAGAGCCATATCCAGTTATTGGCCGTTGCATCGGTTGGGAATATGAGTCCTCTGGAAAAAAATGCGTTGATGCTGAGTAAGATAAATGCAATGAACAACCTTAAGTAACTTACGGATAAGGAGCCTATTTTCTTTCCTGCTGCTTCAAAGGTAATTGAATTCACCGTAAAGCATATGGCTGTACCTAAGGCAGCCATTTCACCCGCATGGGTACTTATGAATTCAGTCATAGTCATTTCCTGCTTTCATGATAGTTTAATGTCCGAAGTGGACGGCTCTTGTCATCCTGAGCGTATGCGAAGGATCCATGAGATTCTTCGGACTAAAGCCCTCAGAATGTCACACTACCTGTCATCCTGAGCGTATGCGAAGGATCTCATCGCTGTTATGATAATCTGTTAATTGATTTTACCAGGGCTTCTTTAGTTTTTACTTCTATAAGCACCCTGATATTTTTTAATTGGGCAAATCCCAGTAATTTATTAATATCCAGCTCGCCGTCAAAAAGGGCCTGGTGATCATTGTTTCCTTTGGCATCGTGGAGGTGCATGTGAGCGATGTGGTCTTGCTTCTTCATCAAGTATTCTTGATCTTTAAACCCGCTAACCGCATCATGGCCCGTATCCCAGGTAAGTTTGATATTAGGATAGGTTAGAGCTTTATCAAGGGTATCCTGTATGTAGTGTTTCCCGAAGTTGCTGCTGTTCTCAATCGCCAGTATTATGTTATTTTCCTGAGCTTTCTTTGATAAAATTTTTATTGAATCTGCAAAGTTCTTTGTAAACTCTTCCGAATACTGATCGTAAATATAAATTTTCCTGTCAGGCATGGTCATTTTTGCCCCTTCCTGGATGTGGAGGTTAAGAAGGTCCACCCCGGCCTCCTTTGCCCAGTCAAGAGTGTCGGAAAACAACTGAACATATCCCCTTCTCACACTTTCGTAAAAGGAGCCTAAGTCTGCCTCATCGGGCATGTGCATTGTAAACTTTATATTGGTCTCTTTTGTAATTCTTTTAAGCTCAAGCGGAGGCAAATTCTGTATAAAGTTATATGGTAAATTCATATTTAATTCAATGAAGTTCAGGTTTAACTTCAAACATAATTCGACCAATTGGTTAATTGATGCGAATTCTACCAATGCCGGCATTCCTAATAACATGGTATAAGCTCCTTTTAAATATAATGTCAAAAGGGAACGTCCAAAGTGAATGGTTCGCGCTGGACATTATTAACATTGCTTCGTGTCATCCTGAGCTATAGCGAAAGATCCATAGGATTCTTCGGGCTAAAGTCCTCAGAATGACAACTAAGTTGTTTTTTTCAACAATTCAACTTCATCCTCCGTCAAATGCCTGTACTGCCCTGTTTTAAGGGATTCGTCAAGCTTTAAGGGACCCATGGATATTCTTTTTAAGTAGGTTACTTCATTGTTCAGGGCTTCAAACATCCTTTTAACCTGGTGGAATTTCCCTTCTTTTATTGTTACAAGGCATGTTGAAGGGTAGCCGGATTCTATGATTTCAAGCTTTGCCGAAAGTGTCTTGTAATTATCCTCTTTAAGAACTACTCCATCTTCAAAGGCTTTAATATCAGCATCAGTTACTTCCTCCGCAACTTCCACATAATAAGTCTTATCCACATGTTTTCTGGGAGACAACAAATCATGAGCCAGCTTACCGTCATTTGTTATGAGGAGGAGGCCTTCAGAATCCTTGTCGAGCCTGCCCACGGGAAAGGGCTTATAAAACTTCTCTTCATCTTGTAATAAATCTATTACGGTTTTGTCATAGTTATCTTCCGTTGCGGAAACTACTCCGCTAGGTTTGTTCATCATCAAATAAATAAAGGGGGTATATTTGACTATTTCACCATTATATTTAACAGTATCCGCATTGGTGTCAATGATCCTTGAGCTGTCTTTTTCGATTGCCCCGTTGACTTCAATAAACCCTTTTCTTGCATCGGTCTTTATTTGTTTTCTGGACCCGAAGCCGCTGTTGGAAAGCATCTTATCTATTCGAATTTTCATATGCCCTCTCTTCGAAAGAAGGACATGCCCCTAAATATGAATAGTCTATGGGAAAGACATTTAGAGGAATGCCCCATATTTTACAATTTTGGTCTTTGCCCGCCTGATTGTGCATTGGTATGAAGCAAGCTGATTTTCCGATTTTTACTTATTATATCATTAAGGCGCCATGTGTCAATGAGGAAAATCCGGACATAAATAAAAAAGGGATTTAACCCTTTTATATTTAATAGTATAATTTAAAACCCTTATTCCTCGTAGCTTATGTCTGCTCCCAGGCTTCTCAGTTTTTCGATAATTTTGGAATATCCTCTCTTAATATGATAGACTTCGGTTATTTCTGTTTCTCCGTCGGCTATCAAGCCTGCTATGATAAGGGCTGCTCCGGCCCTTAAGTCAGTGGCTTTTACCTTGGCGCCGGTCAGATGGCTCCTGCCTTTCAATATGGCAGTGCTTCCTTCTATCTTGACATCCAGTCCCATTTTTGCCATTTCATTTGCATGCATAAAACGGTTTTCAAAAATGGTTTCGTTAATTATGCTTGTTCCTTCTGCCTTGGATAATAAGGCCATGAATTGGGCCTGCATGTCTGTCGGGAAACCGGGATAAGGAAGGGTTTTTATGTCCAGGGCTTTAATTGTATCTCCTGCCTTGACCCTTATTTTATCGTCATATTCATCAACGATTACTCCTGCTTCCCTTAACTTTGCAATAACCGGCTGCAAGTGGCTGGGCACAACATTTTCAATCATAACATCACCGCAGGTTGCTGCTGCAACCACCATATATGTACCTGCTTCTATCCTGTCCGGAATTACGGTGTGCTCCGTTTTATGAAGCTCTTCAACACCCCTTATTCGGATTGTCTTGGTACCTGCCCCTATTATATTGCCTCCCATGGAGTTTATAAAGTTTGCCAAATCAACAATTTCCGGCTCTTCTGCCGCATTTTCTATGATTGTTTCTCCTTCAGCCAAGGTTGCCGCCATAAGCAGGTTCTCAGTGGCTCCCACGCTGGGAAAGTCAAGATATATGTTTGTTCCAATAAGTTTTTCCGTTATGGCATGCACGTAGCCGCTTTCGGACTTTACATCCGACCCTAAAGATTTAAAGCCTTTTAAGTGCAAATCAATAGGTCTTGCACCTATAGCACACCCACCGGGCATATATACTTTCGCCATATGGCACCTTGTCAACAATGGACCCATCACCAGGAAGGATGCCCTCATCTTGCTTATCAGGTCATAGGGAGCTTCACAGTTTTTAATGTTTTCAGTATTTACCTTCAGTGAACCGTTCCCTGTTCTTTCAATCTTTGCTCCCAATTCCTCCAGGAGCCTGCACATTATCTTGACATCCTGCAAATCAGGAATGTCGTGAATAATGCATTCTTCTTTACACAACAAAGTTGCAGCCAATATGGGCAAAATAGAGTTTTTTGAGCCGTCAACCCTTATCCTTCCCTTAAGTCCGGTGCTCTTTTTTACTATGATTCTTTCCATGATTCTCCTTATATGTTAATGAGGGGAATACACTTTTGTACCCCGATCGTGTAGAAATTCACCTCAAAAGATTGTCTTTCTAATATGTATTTTTTATAGTTCTGCTTTCTAACTCAATACATAATAACATTATTCGACAATTATTGCAATTGTAAATTTTTCATGTTTATTTTTGCCTCTTAATAATTTATTCGTATGCTGCATAGTATATTTTAGGCATAGTGGAGTTCAAAATTACAATTAATGTGTGGATTTATTGGAAAAAAAGCAATTCATAGGAAAAATATGCTCAAAATTTCAATTAATGTGTGAAAAAAGCTGTTAAATAGAAAATATTTAACACATTAATTAAAATTTTGAGCAATATACATAAAAAAAGAAACCGTGTATGACTAAAAGAAGGGGGACGTTATATTTATTAAATGTTACACACGATTTCTTTTTTCATATTATGTGTAAAAAGGATTTTTTTATACAAAAATTTTTTATTTTTCATTATGATGCAAATTGTAGATTTGTCATCCTGAGCGATAGCGAAGGATCTCATGAGATTTTTCGGGCTAAAGCCCTCAGAATGACACAAGACACAGATTTGTCATCCTGAGCGATAGCGAAGGATCTCATGGGATTCTTCGGGCTAAAGCCCTCAGAATGACACAAGTCGTAGATTTGTCATACTGAGAGAAGTGAAGAATCAGAACTTATTCAGGCGGATCTGGGCCTTGAATAAGTCCCCGTCTATACTGAGTTCAAGTAAGCCATCCTGGACTTCCATGAGGCTTGATGCGATGGCAAGGCCCAATCCGCTACCTTCGGAGCTTCTGGATTCATCTCCTCTTTTGAATCTTTCCATGAGCTCATTTACAGGAATATTGAGTTCATAGGCAGAAATATTTTTAAAGCTTACATATACAAAATTGTCATCTTCCGAAATTAGGATGTAGACCCTGGACCCGGTAAGGGAGTATTTGAAAATATTGGACAATAGATTTTCCATCACCCTGCTCAACAGGCGGCCGTCTGCCTTGGCATATATCTTTTCGTTTGATGCCGTAACCTTGAAGGTCAGGTCTGCTTCGTTTATTTTTTCATCCAATTCTCCCAGCAATTGTTCAATAAGAGAGTTTATGTGGACCCTTTCGAATTTGGGCTCAATGCTGCCACTGGTTGCCTTTGCCGCTTCGAACAGGTCTTCGGTGAGATTTTTTAGCCTGTTTGACTTCCTTTCCAGAATTTCCAGGTATTTGGGGGCATTTTCCGAATCCAGACCTTCCCTTTTCAACAAATCCACGTAGGATATTATGGATGTCAGAGGGGTTTTTATGTCATGGGATACATTTGTAATAAGTTCGGTTTTCAGCTTTTCACTCCTTACCTCGTTTTGAACGGCTGTCTTAAGACCTGAGGTCAGCTCGTTGATATCTTCCGAAAGCTGCCTGAACTCACCTTTACCTTCCAGTTTAATCTTATAGTCGTAATCCCCGCTTTTGGCTATCTGCAGGCCTTCCTGAATTTTTTGAAAATGGGTCACCTTATTATAGACAATATAACATGAAAGAAGGGCTAACAAGATAATCAGGTAAGCTTTACCCGCCAGATAAACGGATGCTATTATCAGCAGCAAGACTCCTCCCATTGTTTTGTACATGAGGGGGCCTGATGCTGTTATATTTGTTAATATGTCAAGGGATCTTGACAAAACTATATAGATGACCGAATGCCTCATAAGGGTCCGTTTTTTAAGGTGCCTTACAAGGGATAGGATGAGTATCAGGATAATGGCAGATACCAAAGCCGTTATGCTGACCATGGCAAGCCTCATAAGGTTCTCGCTAACGGATTTGATATTCAACACGTTTAAAAATTCAAGCCTGCATACGGCTATGATTCCTGCGATTAGCAATATATTCAAATCGGTATAAAAGTTGTCTATAGATGTAAACCTTATTTCGTTGCTTCCCTCAACCCTCCCAGTTGATGAGACCAGGAAGGAAAAACAGGCTGAGGTTATAAGGATGCATATTATTATTACGGCAGTGTTTCTTATTAAGGTCTGCCTGTCTGCATTCCACCTGTTTACCCTCTGCAAAAGGGCTTCGTCTTCCATGGCAACATAAATCCGCATATTCTTATTGAAGGTTTCGGATTCGAATATTTCATTCAGAGAATCGGATACGTCGCTGCCCCTGTCGGGTTTTATTTCAATTCCTTTTTCGCTTATAAGGATGTAAGCATTGTGCAACAAATAATAATCCTTGTTTGGATTGCCTGTATTTGTTGTTTCATTTTCACCATCGGTGACATAATATACGAAACCATTGGGCAGGTTAAGCTCGCTTATTATCTTTTCATAGGTTGCCAGGTCCGCTGCTATGATTGATTCTTTAATCTCCTGGATCTCATGCTCCATTTCAACGAAGAACAATTCCCTGATTTCCTGGCCGTCCTGGTAATTGTTTTCTTCAAGATAGGCCTTGTATAAGTCACTGAGTTTCCGGTTGTCCTTTATTCCTAAGTTTTCAACGGTTCCCCCGCTCAAAATATAGTCTTCGTTCTTGTAGACCCTCATTACATATTCGAGACGGTTTGCCGCCTGCTTCAGGTCATTGCTTATGGTGTCGCTTTGTAAATAGTTTTTTACGGCTATGCTCTCATAATTTTTAACCTTCAAGTAAATATTGAGGGCTGAAGAAACCCCTATCATGAGGAAAACTATAAAAAGCAAAAATGCGGAAAACTTGGTAATATATTTTCCCTTAAATATCTTCCACCTTGTAACCAACTCCCCACACCACCTTAAGGTATCTCGGATTCTTCGGATCAATCTCAATTTTTTCTCTTATCCGCCTGATGTGGACGGCTATCGTGTTTTCCGGATTGAAAGAAGGCTCGTTCCACACATTTTCATATATTTGGTCTATGGAATAGACCACACCCTTGTTCTTGGTAAGTAAAAGCAATATTTTATATTCAACGGGAGTGAGCTTTACCGGTTCTCCATCCACGGTGACTTCTTTTCTTTCATCATCAATCATGAGGCTTCCTGTCCTGTAAACATTGGTCTTTTCCATCTCCGAAGCCCCTCCGAGAGCCGTATACCTTCTTAATTGGGATTTGACCCTGGCTATAAGCTCCAGGGGGTTGAAGGGTTTTGTTATATAGTCATCCGCCCCTATATTAAGCCCCAGGACTATGTCCGTTTCTTCGGATTTGGCCGACAGCATAATAACCGGAATATTCTTGATTTCCCTGATTTTCGTGGTTGCCGCAATACCGTCCATTTCCGGCATCATAATATCCATTATTATTAAATGTACTTCATTCTTCTCAACAAGGTCAATCGCCTGCTTTCCCGAATAAGATTTCAAAATATTGTATCCTTCGCTTTTTAAATAAACTTCAATAGCGTCCACGATTTCCCTGTCGTCATCACAAACCAGTATGTTCATGCTAAAACCTCCTGTAAATTTATATAATACCATAAAGTGCTTAAATTACAATTAAAAAGAGGGAGGCAATTTTGCCCACCCTTTACAATGACGCGGATTTTTGTAAAAAAGTTCCTCTTTTCTCCCCTTCTTAAAATTTAGTTTGTTAATAAATGACTGATGTGTTATAATCTCATTTGTGTAGGAGGTCGTAATGGTAACGGCAGATACGATTAAACGAGGCTTTAAGAACGGCATTAATACGCTGATAGAGCTGTCAAAAATATTGATTCCCGTATATATCGGGGTAAAGATACTTTCTATTTCAGGACTTTTGAATATACTGGCCAAATTTTTCGAACCAGTGATGTCATTGTTGGGCCTTCCCGGTGAAGCATCCCTGGTCTTAATTTTAGGTTATTTTTTGGGAAATTATGCAGGCTTAGGTGCCCTTGCAGCCATAGACCTGACTCCGGTTCAAATTACGACAGTGGCTATAATGCTTTCAATAGCTCACAATTTGATAACCGAATCGGCATTGGTAAAAAAATTAGGGGTAAGCGTAGGAGCAAGCATTGCGGTAAGGGTGTCTTTTTCGATTTTGATGGGATTTTTGCATTACAGGATATACGGGTGATGTTATGAATGGAATTTTAGAAATTTTAATTGATTTGATGAGTTTTTTGTGGAGTATAGCCAGGCTTTTGGTGCCTATTATGGTTTTAATTGAAATTTTCAAGGATACCAAATTAATTGACAAAATTTCGGACTATTTTAGCCCGGTTTCAAAATTTTTCACCTTGAGCAAGACATCGGGAATATCCCTTTTGCTGGGTTTGTTCTTCGGGCTGACCATAGGAGCCGGTGCAATACTTCAAAGCGTTAAAGACTACAAGGTGGACAAAAGAAGCATCTTCCTCATCATCATGTTTTTGTCCCCCTGCCATGCAATACTTGAAGACGCAATAATTATGGGGGCAGCAGGGGCAAATTTAATTCCCTTGTTAATTGCAAGGTTTTTAGTTGCAACCTTTGTTACCTTTGCCTTTTCAAGGCTTGTTAAAGAAAAACCCGAAGATGGAATTGAAGCAATAGGGGGACGGGATTAAATCCCGCCCCCGATTTTTATTCAAGGTCTTTTATTTCGGTTTCTTCCCCTTTATAAAGGGCGAATTTTTTAAAGCCGTAGTTCTTGAACTGGTTAAGCTGCTTATTTAATTTCTTGGCTTTTTCAAATATTGATACTGTATAGCCTTCTTCCCTTATGCTTTCAGCCTTTGCTAGAACGTCTATGTACCTGTCGGTTGGCTCAAAGAGAAGTACCACCTTTTCCTTGTCCGGTACTTTGAAGTTTTCTTCCATCAACTGGTTTACCAGTCTTTCAAATCCTATTGAAAATCCTACCGCAGGTATTTTTTCACCTACAAAATTTCCAACCATTTCATCGTATCTTCCGCCGCCGGCAATGGAATATCCCAAATCCTTGTAGGCTATTTCAAATATGGAGCCCGTGTAATATCCCATGCCTCTTACCAGGGTAAAGTCAAAAACCACCTCATATTTGCCTGCAGCATAGATATTGGATTCATCAAGGACTTTTTTTACATCTGATACAACTTCTTCCCCTACCCCGTATTCGGTTAAGCAGTCTATACCTTTTTTATTGATTTCATCAAGGGCTTTCATAAGGTTTTCAACAGCCCCGTCAGGGTAGTCTTTGCCGGTAAGCTCATCTTTAACACCGTCCATGCCGATTTTGTCCAACTTATCAACTATGATGCAAACCCCGTCAAAGTCTTCTTCTCTAAATCCGCAATTAAGTATTACCGATTTCAATATTCGCCTGTCGTTGAAACGAACCACGAAGTCCTTCACATTAAGGGCATAAAGGGCTTTGGCGGTTGTTGCGATAAGCTCCAGTTCGGCTGCTATAGTTCCGTCACCGATAATATCAATATCACATTGTTTGAAGCTCCTGTATCTTCCTTTTTGTGCTCTTTCAGCCCTGAAGACATTGCCTACCTGGAGGGCTTTGAACACTGGAAGCAATTTTGCACGGTTGTTGCAGTAAAAACGGCTTAAGGGTACCGTCAAATCATACCTTAATCCCAAATCGGCCAGATCATCTTCGGTCAGGCCCTCTTTATTGAGATCAAGCTTATCTCCTCTTTTCAGTATTTTGTAAATAAGCTTCAGGTTTTCGCCGCCTTCGCTGCCTATTAAATTCTCTATGTTTTCAACTACCGGTGTTTCAAAAAGTTCAAAACCGCACTGCTTATATGTATTGACTATGACCCCTTCCACATAGTCCCTGATTTCTTTCTCATAAGGGGTTATATCACGCATTCCCTTTGCAGGGTTTAAATTGACTTTCATGCACGCTGCCTCCTGTTTTCGGGATGTTGGAACCTATCACAGTCCTTAAATCCCGAGTTTATTTTCTATTATATATAAAAATGCTCTTGCTTACAACAGTGGATATGTCATTCTGAGTGCTTTAGCACGAATAATCTCATGAGATCCTTCGCTTCGCTCAGGATGACAATTTTTGTGCATCCTGACGTACTTTTATTATCTGAGATATGTTGCCAGAAATTGCTTATTTATTTCTTCAGGTACTAAGCTGCCTCCTGTAGCCCAGGCTATATGGACCGCATTTTTCATATTATTTTCAAGATTGTGCCTTTTTATGTATTTTTTTCCTTCTATTGTATTTTCCAATTTGACAAAGCCTTCAAAGGCGGCGCAGGCAGAGGGCTCAATATCTATATTTTCCGTTTCATGGAGGAAACGCATGTAATCGTAGAGCTTATAATCATCTACCGTAATTACTCCTCCCAAAACATAGTCCATCATTTTTCCTACCAATTTGGATGGTCTTCCGACAGCCAGGCCGTCTGCGTGGGTTTTCCCGTCTATCCCAAGATCCTGGACGGAGATTTCATTGTGAAGGCCGGTAGCCATCCCTATTAACATGCAGGGGGCATGGGTGGGCTCCACAAAGAAGCAGTGGACATTGTCCTTGTAAACTGATTTAAGCCCATAGGTAATTCCGCCAGGGGCTCCTCCCACCCCGCAGGGGAGATAAACGAGCATGGGATGATCTTCATCAACAATTATGTTCAAATCATCCAGTTGCCTTTTGAGCCTCTTTGCCGCAACGCTGTAACCCATAAACAAATTCATAGAGTTCTCGTCATCCACAAAGTAACTCATGGGGTCCCGGTCCGAGGCTTTGCGGCCTTCTTCAACGGCTATTGAATAGTCGCTTTCATATTCTATGACAGTGGCTCCTTTAGCCCTCAATAAGTCCTTTTTCCACTGTTTTGCATCTGCCGACATATGTACAATTACATTGAAGCCCAAGGCGGCAGATGTTATCCCTATGCTTAAACCTAAGTTTCCGGTGGACCCTACCTGTATCTTGTACTTGCTGAAAAAGTCCCTGAACTTCGGCTCTGCCATGATTGAATAATCATTGTCTTCTTTTAAAAGTCCCGCTTCCAGGGCCAGGGATTCTGCATGCTTTAAAACTTCATAAATACCGCCCCTTGCCTTTATGCTTCCCGCTATCGCCAGGTGGCTGTCCATTTTAAGAAGAAACCTTCCGGGTGAATAAAAGCCATAGGTGTCTTCTATCTTATCTTTCATCTTGCTTATTACTTTTAATGGGGATTCGATAATGCCGTGAGAGGGACGGGTTTCGGGAAACACCTTTTCAATAAGGGGAGCAAATTTTTCGAGTCTTTTTTCCGCATCGTCAATTGCTGCTATATTCATGTTAATTCTTTGTGCAGCTTCTTCATAGGGTAGGATTTTGGGATTAAGCCAAATAACTTCCTTAAGGTCAGATACATCTTTTAAATCCGGGTATTTGGATAAGATTTCTTCTTTCATGGTATCTCCTCTATTCTTTATTATTGGAATATCGCCCTTGTTAATTTGCTTTGTTTATCATTATACCATATGAAGATGAATTGTAATATTGTTTTTTTGTGATGAGATCCTTCGCTGCGCTCAAGATGACACAAAAGATGAGATCCTTCGCTGCGCTCAGGATGACACAAAAGATGGGATCCTTTGCTGCGCTCAGGATGACACAAAACGATAATCCCCCTGATTTACAAGGGGATTATCGTTTTATTTTATTCTTCCGCTATTAAAACTTCTTGTGTTGTAGTGATTACTTCAGCCTTCTTTATATCGACCAGGTCACCCTTGGCAGTGGAAAATACATTCTCTGTTATTATTAATTCCATAACTTCCCTTACATCTTCTTCCGTCAGATCATCCCTTGGAGCCTCAAGGGTCATGGATGATGTTGTTCCCTGTTCCGTCAGAAAAGACATAACCAATTTTTTTGCCATCATATCACCCCTTTCCTTTTTAAGTCTTTAACTGCTTATATCTCGTTCAGCAGCTCGTATTCATCGTACCTTACAATGTTTGTAAGCTGGTATTCCTGGAGGCCTGAAATGGCAACCCCGACGTTGTAAAGGTCCTCGTTTTCCACAGCTGCCTTAACGTTGGAAAAGGTCTTGCTCTTTCTGATAGTCTTGTTGTTTTCGTCAAGCCCTGCGTTGAGAACCAGCTTCACCTTGGAATTTCCTTGACTTGCAATAACCGGCATCATATCACCTCCCCTTGCGTCCTGTAACTATATAGGGGTTTGGGAGCGGATGTATTGCTTATAAATGTAAACCATGCTAATATATACATAATGAATCTATTCAAGGGGCACTTATGGACAAGTTTCTGATTAAGGAATTAAAGTGCATAATTGATGAAATCCACGGATACGACTACATAAGCAAGGTTAAGTATGTAATATTGTTGGTATGCAATGAACTATACCGTTCAAACCATGGGACCCTGTTAAAGGACAATCCTCTTTTCAAGGAATATCATAGATTTGACTTGGGAAAAGGGAAAACTGAAAATCAAATTGCCCGCTTAATTGAGGAAAACGCAAATAACATTGATATTTCAAGTTTCTACCCGGCCTTCCTCTATGAAAACCTCCTCACCGCTAAGGAAAAGAAAACCCTGGGCCAGGTTTACACCCCCTTTGAAATAATTGACAAGATGATTAATCAAGTGTTTGAAATCAAAAAGGTTGATGAAAACACCAGGATATTGGATCCTTCCTGCGGGGGCGGGTATTTTCTGGTTGAAATGTATAAGCATATAAGGAAAACCCATCCCGAAATTCCCGAAAAACACATTGTGGAAAAGATGCTCTACGGCTTTGATATAGATGATTTTTCCATTTTTTTAAGCAAAATGGGACTTGTTTTCCACACAGGGTTTGATTATGGGAAATTCAACATAAATAAGAGAGATTTTTTGGTTGATGACCTTAATACAGGAGAATTTGACATAATAATAGGCAACCCCCCCTATATTGGCCACAAGAATGCCAAGGCTGATTACAGGAGCCTGGTGGCGCAAAAATACCACGATGTTTATTACGACAAGGCCGACATATCCTACTGCTTTTTCATGAAGGGAAAGGAAGTCCTTAAGTCAGACGGTATTATTGCCTTCATTACCTCCCGATATTTCATGGAAGCCTTGTATGCCAGGAAATTAAGGAATTTTTTGAAGGAAAACTGTCATATCGTCACCTTGATAGACTACCAGGGGGACACGGCTTTTAAAAAAACCGGGGTAAGTCCGGCTATTATAATTCTTTCAAATATTCGGAACAAAAACACCTTTACATACGTCAAAAAAGTGAGGGATGGTTTCGAACCATATGAATATAAGCAGGATAAGCTGAAAGATTCAGGATGGATAATTCTTAAGGATGAGGAAGAGAAACTTTTTGAGAAGATAGATGGAATTGCCAACACTTATATAAAGGATATCTGCACTATCAAGCAAGGTATTATCACCGGCCTTGATATGGCATTCATAGTTACGGAAGATGTTATCGAAAAATACAAAATCGAGAATTTTCTGCTCAGAAAATGGATTAAAAACAGCAACATATCAAAAAAATCCATTAAATATAATAATTTGTACCTGATTTATTCCGATATAATACATGATGAAAAGGATTGTCCCAATGCCATCAACTATCTCTCCACGTACAAGGATAAGCTAATGAACAGAAGAGAGTGCAAAAAGGGATATCGCAAATGGTATGAGCTGCAGTGGGGCAGGAATAAATCCGACTATGAAAATCCTAAAATAATTTTCCCCTTCAAATCAAAAAGTAATAATTTTTATTATGACAGGGATGCATATTTTTGCAGCGCCGATATTTACCTGATGAATAATTTCAAAAAAGGCCTGGCCCTGGATTATCTGCTTGCTTATTTAAATTCTGAAATATTCGAGTTTTATTTGAAATGCCAGGCAAAAAAGGTCGGAAACGATATTTATGAATACTATCCCAACAAATTGAATAATTTAAAGATTTATATGCCTCAGGAAAATATTGCTGAAAATTTTTCTCCTTTAGAAAATATTAGCATTGAAATATGGTTAAAAAAGGTGTTTAATATTGATGAAGGGGAGGTAAATATTATAAAGAACTATTTATAGAGAAGGTGATGACGCAAATTGAGGAGATTTCACAGACTTTTGTTTTTACTAATCATTGTTCTTGTGTTATCCGTTCGACCTGCTCTTGCAAAGACCGTATACTATGATACTTTCAATCACTGGGCGGAAAAAGACATTGATTTTGCTTCCAATACCCTGAAGGTTTTCAAAGGATACGGGGATTTTACTTTCAGGCCTGATAATAACATCACAAGGGCAGAATTTATCACTATATTAGCAAGAACCGCTTACGGGCTGAATCAGATGAAGGAGGTCTACAGCGGTGATTTGGCATACAATGATATGTCAATTAAACACTGGTCTTATACTTATGTTATTTCAATGAACGAATATTTAAAAACTAATAAATTTACTTTGAAGGACATCTTTCCCGGAAACAATTTTAACCCTGACAAGGCAATAACCAGGGAAGAATCGGTTGCACTGATAGCTGCCTTCTGCAAGGACGCAATATTCGACACTCCCCTAAGCTTTACCGATTTATCGGTAACAAACAAGTATTATTCGGAAATCCAAAGACTTGTTAACTCCGGAATTATAATAGGTTATGAAAATAATACCTTCAGGGGCAGCAATAACATTACCAGGGCCGAGGCAGCCTCCTTGATCAAGAGGGTTTATACGGATATTAAAACAAGCATAAACAGGGATTATCTTACCAAGCTTGAATTTATGCCTGTCAATGGAGATGAGATGTATTCATACTTTGGTGAATACAATTTAAACACCACCAATGCTGATGACAGGAAGTTCATCAAGGCTAAAGATACCTTGGAATATGTGGCATTCGGAGGTTACATCTTCCCCGAGGATGCCCATCTATACGACCTGAATGCGGTCAAGACAATGGAACAATTGAGGGCAAGCGGTTATTTCAACGTGGCGGGCACCAATTATTACATGATTACCTTCGGAAGCTATTCCAATGAAGATAAGACCAAGTTTGCCAATGAGATTTTGACAAATATTATCGCAAGAAATGATTTCAGCGATGCCGAGCTGATGCAGATTTTCACCCTGGTAAGCAAGTATGACGTAAATGAAACCTTATATATGGGAGCCCTTGAAAAATGGTACAACTTAACCAACAATGACAATTCAAAGGCCAATATCATATTTTTCAGGTATGCCTACTATATTAAGAATGACAACAAGGATATGTTAAGGGTGTTGATTTACGAGGATTTAAAAAAGGCCAACAATATTCCTTCGATTTTAAGTATTAACTTTAACTTAGACAAAGGATCCCAGGTTGACTTCAGGAATTATTCTTTCGGTAACTACGGTTATTCCCTGTATAAGGATACCAACCTGCAAAGATTCCTGAGAAACGCTTCTCTGAATCAAAACGTAAGGATAATTGAGCTTCCTGATTTGCTCATGATAGAAAAAACGTCCAAACCCAAGGTTGACATGGCAGGATATGAAAACCTCTTTTCCAAGTATTCAATAAATAAATTGTATGTCCTGAATTTTTTGGGCGAAAAGGAAAGAGCTTTTGTTGAAGGAATAAATGATTACGATATAATCAAAACTTTTGAAATATATAAGAAGAACTCAACTGCTTTTGATGAAAACTACATGGGAATCCTGAAAAAAGTTAAATAATGATATTAGAAGGGCCGGTAAGTTGCCGGCCTTTTTATTCTCACCTGTCATCCTGATCTACAGCGAAGGATCTCATGAGATTCTTCGGGCTAAAGCCCTCAGAATGACACTATTAGTCATTCATAGCAATGACAATATGTTTTATGACTTCTATTTTACAGTAGCTATTTCAATTAACAGTTCCACAACCTTTTCCATGGACTGAATTGGTATGTACTCAAATTTACCGTGATAGTTGTGGCCTCCGGTACACAGGTTGGGACAAGGCAAGCCCATGTAAGACAACCTGGCCCCGTCCGTTCCTCCTCTTATTGGAACAACCTTAGGCTCAATACCTATGTTTTTCATGGCCTGTATTGCATTGTCTATAATGTACATGTGTGGAAGAATTTTTTCCTTCATGTTGTAATATGAATCTTCCAGGCTTAACTCCACCGTACCCTGCCCGTATTTGTCGTTTAGATAAGCGGCAATTTTTTTGAACCTTTCTTTTTTGACCTTGAATTTATCCATATCGTGGTCCCGGATGATGTATTTTAATGTTGTTTTTTCAATGTTTCCGGACATATCGGTCAAGAGGCTGAAGCCTTCATAACCTTCCGTATTTTCAGGGGTTTCATATACAGGCAGCATTCCGTGGAATTCCATACCTATAAGAATGGAATTTTTCATCTTGTTTTTAGCCGTTCCCGGGTGGATGTTAGCCCCGTTGATTATTACCTTGGCACTTGCAGCATTGAAGTTTTCATACTCCAATTCCCCTAATTCTCCTCCGTCAACCGTATAGGCATAGTCTGCCCCAAACTCTTTAATATTGAAGAGGTCTGCCCCCCTTCCCACTTCTTCATCGGGAGTAAAGCCTATTTTAATGGTACCGTGCTTGATGTGGGGGTTCTTTATAAAATATTCAGCCATGGTCAGTATTTCCGCAATTCCTGCCTTGTCATCGGCTCCAAGAAGAGTTGTACCGTCAGTTACTATCAAATCCTGGCCCCGGTATTTTAAGAGGTGGTCAAAGGTCTTGGTATCCATCACTATTTGTTTTTCTTCATTTAATATGATATCGCTGCCGTCATAATTATATATTATCTTAGGTTTTACATTGGTTCCTGACATGTCGGGGGATGTGTCCATATGGGCAATGAAACCTATTACCGGTGCATCCGTATTTCCTTTTACCGTACCGTAAACATACCCGTTATCATCCATATATGCGTCTTCAATTCCCATTGATTTCATTTCTTCAACCAGGAACCTTCCCAGTTCTTTTTGTTTTTCGCTGCTTGGGATTTTGTCCGAACCGGGCACTGATTGAGTATCAATCTTCACATAATTTAATAATCTTTCGTGTACTTTCATATCATCCTCGCTGTGATATATATTTTTATAACCTTAGTATATCATAAGGCTTTCATATTTCAATACATTTTATTCATCGCTACCGGTGCCGGGCACCCGTGCCGGATGCCTGGCGATACTTAGTAAAGACAGTTGAAATATCAATAATAATATTGTATAATATATAGACAAACCATATGGGAGGTCTTATTATGGATTTTATTAAAGAAGCATATAAGGTAAAAGCCGCAACCGTTATCAAAAATCTTGAAAAAAGACAAATGGAAGGCTACTACTGCGAAACCGTCAAAGAAGCGGTAGATAAGGTTATGTCATTGATTAAACAAGATGATATTGTGGGTTGGGGCGGGTCAACAACCATTGATCAGATCGGAATCAAGAAGCTTTTGGAAGAAAGAAAGATTACAGTTTATGACAGGGACAAGGAAACTGACCCGAAAGAAAAAGTAAAAATGATGAAAAAGGCGTTAACTGCCGATGTTTTCCTCACAAGTGCAAACGCAATTACCATGGAAGGCGAGCTGATTAACATTGACGGAAACGGAAACAGGGTTGCAGCTTACTGTTACGGGCCAAACAGCGTCATTGTGGTTGCAGGTATGAACAAGTTAGTTACTGACCTTGATGTTGCAATTAAAAAGGCAAGACTTGATGCAAGTGTTCCAAATGCAATCAGAACTAACAGCAAGGCCCCATGCTACTTTACCGGAAAATGCGCCGACTGCACCATGGCCGATACACTCTGCTCACAAATCCTAATAACAAGATTCTGCAAGCCAAAGAATAGAATAAAAGTAATATTGGTTGGTGAATATTTAGGATTCTAACGAAGCGTCATCCTGAGCGAAGCGAAGGTTCCTATGGGATTATTCAGGCTGACGCCTCAGAATGACATGAGTTTGTCATCCTGAGCGAAGCGAAGGATCTCATTAAAGGGATTCTTCACCGCTCAGGATTTTTGTTTCATGAGATTTAGTATTTTATAATTTCCGGTTCCTGGTACTCTTCCCCGAAAGTATCTACCGTTACTTTTTTGAGCTTAATTTCTTTAATGGGTCTGTCCATGTAGTCAGTCTCTGTTTCTGCTATCTTATTTACCACATCCATTCCTTCAATTACTTTTCCAAAGGCAGCGTACTGACCGTCTAAGTGAGGGGCTTTTTTATGCATGATAAAAAACTGTGACCCTGCCGAATCGGGAGACATGGCTCTTGCCATAGATAATACTCCCTCTGTATGCTTCAAATCATTTTTGAAGCCATTCCGCGAAAATTCACCTTTTATTGAATATCCGGGGCCGCCCATACCATTGCCAATGGGGCATCCTCCCTGTATCATAAAGTCCTTGATGACCCTGTGAAAAATTTTCCCGTCATAAAATTTCTTGTTGATTAATGAAATAAAGTTTCTTACTGTGTTAGGAGCTATCTCCGGATATAATTCCGCCTTGATTACATCTCCGTTTTCAAATTCAAATATAACTATAGGATTCATTTTCCCTCCTGTAATACTAATATTTAATATTTCAGACTGTTGACAAAATATAAGACAAACCCTCTTATGTCATCCTGAGCGAAGCGAAGGATCTCATTAAATGATGGGATTCTTCACTGCGTTCATAATGACACTATGTGAGCTCATGGGATCCTTCGGGCTGAAGCCCTCAGGATGACAATTCACTGTCAGTAACCTGAAATATTAATCTAAATATCTTTAATATTAACATTTTATGTATATCATTAGCAATAAAAATTATGACAGTATTGTTTTTTTTAGATGCTTGTAACAACTAAATTAATTTAGAATATATTAAAGTAAAGTTACAGAAATTATGAGGAGGTTATGCCAGCATGAAACACTCAAATAAAAATGATATAGTTTTGGGAACTGGCGGCATTGAAGATAGATGTTGCACCGGCCAGTCAGGCTGTGACTGGGATGGTACATTAAGAAATGTAGTTTCAGAACCCATTTACGTGCAAAAAGTATACGATGCAGTTTTGTTCAACCTGCAGGGATTAAAAACTGCTCCGGATACTTGCTTCGAACCGCCCCTGGGCTGCGGAACAAACATCATAAGAATTGCAGACATCAGGTGCAGGAAATTCTTCAATCCTGACAACATCAATGATGAGTGCAATTTAAAAATCAAACCTAACACCACCTTGTCAGGAGGACAGTTCGTAAAGAATGAAGAAGGCTGTGACGTAAAAGTTATAGGCCCCGATGGAACCTTAAGCCAAAAATTAGTATGGGCGGATACATCATTCTGCGATGAAGAAGAATTGGGTACCCCCGTATTTGGAACTCAAGAAATTGAGATTTCAGGTTGCGTTGAAATCGAAATGGATTTGGTTGTGACCCCATGCGACTCAAATAGAGAAAGCATAATTACATTAAGTGCAGTAGTTGAAATTGCACCTGAATGCAATCCTCTTGTACTGACTAATTTCTTTGAAATTTGCGTACCTTCGGTATTTGACACCGCCTTCTTGCCAAGATTCACCGAATTCTGCAATTTGGACTGTGTTGTAAGACTTGCAACCAACAGTATTCAAAGAGACTTTGTAATTGACCCCAGAACAGGAGTATTGTCAGTAAATCTCATCATCTCACTTTGCATCACCTGTGAAAAGAAAGTTCTTGTACCTGTTCAGCTTTGTGTACTCTCCACCGGCTTTGTGGAATTAGCACCCGAGCAGGCAGCAATATGCCCGACTTTCCCAAGACTCTTCCCGAGACAAATCAACGAGGATGCAGTAGGCGGCGCAGGCGGCGACAAATGCCGGCCAAGATCACAATCGACTGATAATTAAGAAAGGATGGTCTAAAATGAAAACCCACTGAATCAGTGGGTTTTTTATATGAGATGTAATCCTGAACGAAGTTAAGGATCCCGTTGTCATCCTCAACGAAGTGAAGGATTATATTGTCATCCTGAACGAAGCGAA